>CAZKYR010000124.1:0-5132 GCA_964557035.1 uncultured Bacteroides sp.
CGGCGGGGTAGCCCTCGGCGTGGATGTAGGAGATTTCCTTGAGCTTGAGGGCGCCCTCGAGTGCGAGCGGGTAATTGTAGCCGCGTCCGAGATACAAAAAGTTGTGTACGTAGGTAAAAATCGGGGCGAGCTGCTTGACGATGTCATTGACCTCGAGGGTCTCTTTTATCAATGAGGGTAGCTCTTTGATGGCGCCTGCGATGCGCGCTGTCTGTTCGGGGGTGACGGTTTTGCGCAGCTGGCCGATGGCAAGTGCTATCATTGCCAGGACTGTCACCTGTCCGGTGAATGCCTTTGTAGATGCCACGCCGATTTCGGGGCCGACATGGATGTATGTGCCCGAGTCGGTCTCGCGGGCGATCGATGAGCCGACCACGTTGCAGATGCCATACACCATGGCGCCGCTCTTGCGTGCTAACTTGATGGCGGCCAACGTGTCGGCTGTCTCGCCGCTCTGGCTGATGGCCATCACGATGTCAGTGGGCTTGAGCACCGGGTTGCTGTATCTGAACTCTGACGCATACTCGACCTCCACCGAGATGCGGGCGATGTCTTGTATCAGTCGCTTGCCGATCAGGGCTGCGTGCCATGAGGTGCCGCATGCCACAATCACGATGCGCGAGGCATTGGTGAATCGATCGGCATTGTCCTGTATGCCGGCCAGTTTGACCTCCGAGTCGTCGTTGATGATGCGGCCGCGGATGCAATCGTGGAGGGTGCGCGGCTGCTCAAAAATCTCTTTGAGCATGAAGTGGGGGTAGCCACCCTTTTCGAGCTCTGACACGGTGAGTTTGAGTGTCTGTATGTCGATGTCGGCGGGCTCGTTGTCGTTGTTGATCACCTGCAGCTGTTCGTTGCGGCGTATTACGGCAATTTCGTTGTCGCGCAGATAGACCACACGGTTGGTGTGCTCGATCAACGGCGTGGCGTCGCTGCCGAGAAATGTCTCGCCGTCGCCCAGGCCGAGCACGAGGGGGCTGCTCATGCGGGCCGCTATGATGGTGTCGGGGTCGGTGCGGTCGATCACCGCAATGGCGTATGCGCCCACGACCTGCGACAATGCCGAGCGGACAGCCTCAATCAGGTTGCACCCCGTCGAGGTGCGGATATACTCAATCAGCTGCACCAGCACCTCGGTGTCAGTGTCTGACGCAAATGTGTGACCTTGCTGTTCGAGCGCCTCCTTGAGGACGTTGTAGTTCTCAATGGTGCCGTTGTGTACGATGGCAATCTCGTGGTCCTCCGACCAGTGGGGGTGTGCATTGATCACCGACGGCTCGCCGTGGGTCGCCCAACGGGTGTGTGCGATGCCACATGTGCCTCTCAAGTCTTTTGACTCGCATTTTTGCTCGAGGTCAACCACTTTGCCCAGGGCTTTGTAGACCCGCAGGTCACCCTTGTCGCCGATCAGCGCTACGCCCGCAGAGTCATAGCCACGATATTCAAGGCGGTGCAAGCCGTTAATCAAAATGGGGTAAGCCTCCTGATGGCCGATATATCCTACAATTCCGCACATAGTTTTAGAATCTCCGTTTTTTAGTTCAATATTAGCGCGTTGACAACACGATTGTCGACGCCGGTGAAGGTAAATGCTCATTTGCTGTCGCGCCACTGCAGCCGTTCGTCATGGGGGGAAAGTGGTAGAGGGAGCGGTAGAAGACACTGCCGGTGCGCGGTGCAAACCCAAAAAAGAAAACGAAATGACTTTCAGGCCGCAAAGTTACAAATTTATTCCCACATATGCAACCCCCGATCCTCCACTCCCTCCACCCCATCCCATCCCATCCCAACCATCACATCCCCTCAATCCCTACTCCCTAACACTTAATCCCTAACCCCTAATCACTAATCACTAATCACTAATCACTAATCACTAATCACTACCCCCTACTCCCTAACCACCCATGGCCGTTGAGGGTGGAATTTTTATTTTTTTGAGTAATTTGTGGCGGCGATTTGTCACAGTCTCATAAACAATGCGTATATTTGTACCAAATAATTTTTAATCACACAAAACCATGAGTCGTCACACATCCACCGCTCTCGTGCTCGCGACTGCAGCTCTGTTGCTCACCGGATGCTCTAAAAAGTTGGCTAACTTTTCGGCCAACAACTTCAACGCCAACCCCGACCCTCTCGAAGTCGTCGGCGGCCGCATCCCCGCTACTGTCACAGCACACATCCCCGCCAAGTTTTTTGTTAAGAACGCCGAGGTCACCGTCACCCCCTATCTCGTCTACAGTGGCACCGAGACTGCCGCCGAGCCATATCGCCTCCAAGGCGAAAAAGTACGTGGCAACAACACGGTTGTCTCGTATGACAACGGCGCCAATGTCACCATACCCGTCATGTTTGAGTACACTCCCGAGATGATGCGCTCTGAGCTGCAGCTCGCTTTTGACGTGCGTCAGGGTGGCAAACAATATGTGCTGCCGCGCGTCACCGTCGCCAACGGTGTCATCGCGACTGCTGCCCTCGCTGACCCCAAGACCGTGGCTCCCGCAGTGGCCGCTGACAAATATCAGCGCGTGATCAACGAGAAATATGCTGCCGACATCCTCTTCCTCATCAACCGCGCCAACCTCCGAGACAGCGAGTTGCGCAGCGAGGCCGTAAAACAGCTCAACAACGAAATCTCGGCTGCCTCTAAGAATGACCGCCGTGAAATCGAGGAGATTAACATCTCGTCTTATGCCTCGCCCGAGGGTTCGCTCGACTTCAACACACGGTTGGCCGAGGATCGTGAACGCAACACAACCAACTATCTCACCCAACAGCTCAAAAACAACAAGGTCTCAAACTACGGTGACCTCACGGCCAACTTCACGGCCGAGGACTGGGACGGTTTCCAACGCCTCGTCGCCGCATCGGACATCCAGGACAAAGAGTTGATTCTCTCTATCCTCTCGATGTATCAGGACCCCCAGGAGCGCGAGCGCGAGATTCGCAACCTCTCATCTATTTTTGACCAGCTCGCCACCGAGATCCTTCCCCGCCTCCGCTACTCGCGCATCACAGCCTCAATCAATGCCATCGGCCGCAGCGATGAGGAAATCGAGCAGCAGTTTGCAGCCGACCCCACCGCTCTGTCGGTCGACGAGATACTCTATTGCGCAACCCTCACCAACGACAACGACCGCAAAATCAAGATCTATGACACCGCAGTGCAGCTCTTCCCCGGTGACTATCGCACATACAACGACCTCGGTCTGGCATACTATGTCGCAGGCGATTATGCAGGCGCAAAGGAGAACTTTAACCAAGCGCTCAAAGTCAATCCCAACGCTGCCGAAGCTCGTATGAACCTCGGTCTCCTCTCGATGCTCTCGGGCGACATGCGCACCGCCAATCAAGAGTTTGGCTCAGCCGCCGGTGTTGACGGCCTCGGTGGTGCAACCGGCACCTACTACCTCATGATGGGCGACAATGCGGCTGCTGTCAAAGCGTTTGGCGACACCAAGTCAAACAACGCCGCTCTGGCGCAAATACTCACAAACGATTATTCGCGCGCCAAAAACACGCTGGCCGGTATCACCCGTCCCGATGCGACGACCTACTATCTCACAGCCATCTTAGGCGCACGCACCAACAACGACACCATGGTGTCAAACAATCTCCGTCAGGCTGTCAAGCTCGATCCGTCGATGGCTGAGAAAGCTGAGAAAGATCTTGAGTTCCAAGCTTATAACCTCGGTTACATCCTCAACTGACACATTACAATCAATAAATAAAAAAGTTGACCGGCATGCATTTTTCGCATATCGGTCAATTTTTTTTGTCCGGGTGTGAACCTTTTGTGTGTGGCGTGCGTTTTAATGGTGTAATACGAAAACAGAAGATACTTTTTTCATTGCGATAAATGTGATAATGATTGGTTTAAGCTGACAGAGGCCACCGTGAGGCGGCCTCTGCCGGTTTTATTACCTTTTTTGCATACTTAGTTAGCCCACGATATAAGCATATTGAGGCGATGCTCTTATAATGCGGCAGCTATGTTGCGGATTGCAGATAGCCGTTTCATGAATGACTCATCAGATTTTGCAATCTGCATGTTATAATCACTTTGCAGTTTAAGCAGCATGTCAGCCGGCAGGTCGAGCGCAGCTTCGATCAGTAACGCAAACTCTGTGTTGACAGCTCTCTTCCCGTTGATTATTTCATTGAGCATTGAAGGCTGTATACCAATTTTTTTAGCAAGATCTGTCTGTGTGAGATTGATAGCTTCAAGTTCATCCCTGATAAGTTCTCCAGGATGAGTAGGCACAAAAGGAGAGAGATTATTAGCTATCATGTCAGGATTAACGCCTCGTAATGTAATCATATCAGTCATAGTGGTTTGAGAGTTCAATAATTTTACAGACAGTCAAAATTGGCACTTCAGATGTATCATGCATTGTAAATTCAATGCGATACTGATGATTAATCCTAATGGAGTATCGACCGAGTCTATCCCCCTTTAAGGCTTCAAAATTCAAAGAGTTAATGCGAAATAAATCTTCTTTACGATGGGCTGATTTCAAATAATCAATGCCTCGTATGTAACGTCTGATTACGTCGGTTCTGTAACGATATTTCTTATTGTTACATTTACCTTTGGTATAGAGGTCTCGCAAATATTCTTCGCCGAATTCAACTATCATATAATACTATTACGCGGCAAAGTTAATAAAGTTCTGTGATATTCACAAATTTGTGAATATTTTTATTCAAGCTTGTTGGATTATTTGAGGGCGGCGGCGTTGCGGCGCAGGCCGGCGAGGCGGGTACGCATGATGGGTGAGCCGGCAAAGGCGGCTTTGAACTCCGACGGGGTCATAGCGTCTATCTCGCTGAGGGTTAGGGTGGAGCATACCGTGCGTGGCGCAAACTCGGGGAGTCCGGGCGGCGGAGCGGCATTGTGGGGACAGACGCGTTGGCAGCGGTCGCAGCCGAACAGTGTTTTGCCGAGTGGCGGCATCTGGGGGGTGAACGGGCCGCGATGTTCGATCGTGAGGTAGCTGAGGCAGCGGCCCGCATCGAGCGTGCCGTCGCCGTTGAGGGCGTGTCCGGGACATGCACGGACACATGCGCCACAGCTGTCACAACGAGTGGCCAGGTGTGCATAATCGGCAACCGGAGGAGGGGTCAGATGC
>CAZKYR010000125.1:0-5103 GCA_964557035.1 uncultured Bacteroides sp.
CACTCAGCGTGCTCGGAAGGGTTTTTAGTCACACTATTTTTTGCCTTAAATTTTTTCCGGTGCAAAATTAAGCCGCAAAGGTACAAACTTTTTTTGGACTTGCGCCCTGCGCCCCCAAAAAAATTGTTCACCCGATGTTCTGTCATTTCCAATAATAACACTACCTTTGCATTGCTTATCGTCGGGACAGTCATCCGGCGGCCTTAATTTCAAATTTGAATATGAAAAAAATTGCGATTTTTGCGTCGGGCAGTGGCTCTAATGCCGAGAATATCATCACCCGTTTTCGTCAGCAGGGCGTCGGTGCTGAGGTGGCTCTTATCATCACCAACCGTTGGGATGCGGGGGTAATTGAGCGTGCTCATCGTCTCAAGGTGCCTTGCATGGTGTTGCCGGCAAGTCTGTTGCGCGATGCCGATTATATGCTCAAGCTGTTGAGCGACAACAATGTCGATTTGATTGTACTCGCAGGCTACCTGCTGATGGTACCCGCGTTTTTGATTGAGCGCTATCAGGGCCGCATTGTCAACATCCACCCCTCACTCTTGCCCCGTCATGGCGGCCGGGGAATGTATGGCCATCATGTACATGAGGCCGTGATCGCTGACGGCGACACCGAGAGCGGCATCACTGTCCACAAAGTCAGCGAAGTGTGTGATGGTGGCGAGATTATATTTCAGGCACGTGTGCCGGTTGAGCCGGGTGACACGGCCGAGGATGTGGAGCGCAAGGTGCGTGCACTCGAGATCGAGCACTTCCCCGACGTCGTGGCCTCACTGATATAGTTTCACAGGGAAGGTTAACGTCCCCAGCGCATCGCGATGTAATCGCGGATAATTTGCACACACTGCTCGGTGGTGAGCTTTGATGAGTCAAAGGTCAAGTCATAGCTGCGTGCGTCACCCCACTTTTTGTCGGTGTAAAAGTTGTAGTAGTTTGCGCGCAGTTTGTTTGTGCGCTCGGCCAACAGACGTGCCTGACGCCGGTCGGTGATATCGGGGCTGCGCTTGATGATGCGGTCGACACACGCCTCGATGGGGGCGTGGACAAAGATGTTGAGACAGCGTGGATGGTCGCGCAGGATGTAGTCGCTGCTGCGGCCGACAATGACACACGATTCGCGTTCGACGATGTGGTGCATCACGTCGCTTTGTGCGCGATAGATGGCGTCGTCGCTGATGGTTGATGCGCCTACGTTGTACCACGACACCGTGCCGACACCCATGTTGAATGAGAACAGGCCGCTCAAAAATGATGGCGAACGCTCATCCTTGCGCTCAAAAAATTCGGGAGCGAGCCCGGCGTGACGCGCAGCCTCTGACAGCAATGCCTTGTCATAATAGCCAATGCCGAGTGCCTGCGACAGTGCCTGACCCAGTTCGCGGCCGCCGCTGCCAAACTGACGTCCTATGGTGATTACGTAATTGTCGTTCATGGTCTGTTGTGGTATGTTTTGCGCAAAGTTACAATTTTTTGCCGGTTTTGAGCGATGTGCGCCCTCATTTTTTGCATCTGTCATTTTTTACACACAGCGCCGCCGAGCTCAATCACTTCGAGGTCGCGCATGTCGCCGTTGTCGAGGGTGAGTCTCACCAGCGTGCGTTTTTGCTGCCACCCGTGGTGTCCGGCCGCGCCGGGGTTGATGTGGAGACATTGCGCGCGGTCGTCATACATCACCTTGAGTATATGCGAGTGGCCGGCGACAAACAGCTGTGGCCTCATGTCGCGCAGCCGGGGCATGATGCCGGGAGCATACCGCCCGGGGTAGCCGCCGATGTGGGTGATGAGCACTTTGACACCCTCGAGTTCAAACTCAAGCACCTCGGGACAACGCCGACGCACAACCGCGCCATCGATGTTGCCGCTGACGGCCCGCACCACCGGACACACCTCCTCGAGACGTGCTATCACGCCGATGTCACCGACGTCGCCCGCATGCCAAATTTCGTCACAATTCTTGAAGTGTTGCGCAAATCGATCGTCCCAACACGAGTGTGTATCTGACAGTATGCCAATTCGTTTCATAATTTTATCAGTCTCAGCGATTTGATTAGCAGCAGGCTGTCATCGCCGTCCGTATCCGCCACAGGGGTGAGCGTCAACTCTACATTCCCAGCACGCAGATTGACAGCCAACATGTTTGACCATCCGGTCATGTCGCGCCAGTCGATGTCGGGCGACCACTTGTCGGGATGAAGCTGCGGACAGATGAATGTGCCAGCCTCCTTGCCGTCGACTTTGAGCTGCCGTTCGGTGAGTTTACGCTCGGGATTGACGATGCCCAGGCCGTCGAGATATTCGATGTCGACGAGATAGCGGCCTGCTGTCTTGATGTTTGCCTTGAACGTGAGTGTGGCATTGTGGAACAGAGTCGACTCAACCACGCCGCGCTCATATTTTGAGGGGATGAGTTGTGTGACCGTGTGACGCCGGCGGCGCACGGTTTTCTTGTCTGACAGCAGCTTTGACCCCGTCTCGCCGGCCTTGCCTGCGCCGATGATGATACACTGCGATTTGTCAACAAACATCAGCGGCTTCCCCGTCATTCCGCAGATGTCGTTTTCACGCACCGGCACTGCGCATATCCATGTCGGCACTTTGAAATGTGGCGGCTCGTAACGGTCGGTGTTCAGCTCCTCGATGAGCGCACCGTTGATATATAGCATAGTGCCGGTCACGTCCCCCTGAGTTGTGATGTCGACACTGTTTTGAGCGCCGAGACTCAGTTGAGATGGTGCGGGCATTGTCGCGGGGTGCGTGATGTGTATGTCACCGTGGCCTGTCATCCCCGAGAGGGTGACGGTGACGGTGACGGTGTGATGTCCGGTGAGGGTGTCGGGCAGGGCGTTGTCGGTCGAGATGTTGCGGTCGATGGCACAAGTCGAGACGATGCTGCCGACACCTTTGATGGTGAGGTCAAATGTCGCTTTGCGATACTGCAATCCGCTTATAACCAGGTCGCGGTCGAGCCATTCGGGCTTGCATGGCCTGATTGACAGCGAGTTTGGTTGCAGTTTAATACCTGCAATCCCCGACAGCACCATGTCGAGCATGGGGGTATAACCGGCAGGAGCACGTGACGAGCACAGCGTCTGCATCAGCAATCCGGCCGCATGGTTGAACGAGTTGGCGTTGTTGACTCGCGACGAGGCGATGGCACGCAGGGCAAGTGTCCCGGCTCGTTTTGGATCGGTGCATCCGGCCGGCTCGGGGTAGATGAACGGCACGTCGGCCTCGGTGACTGGCGACCCCGCGATGGCCGACATGCTCATCTGAGGCGACATGATCTCCTCTATTACGGCCAGCGACGTGCTGCGGTTGTCGACTGCGTTGAGCTGTATCGCGTAGGGAAAACAGTAGAGATACGGGCTGAGGCCATTGAGGTTAGGGAGCCACAGCGATTGTTTGATGCTGTGCGCCAGCATGTCGGGTGTATGACGCATCAATGTCTTGTCTGAGGGTGCGAGGCGCTCGATGACTTTGAGCAGTCTGTAACAGTCGATATTATATTCGGCCGTCATGATGTGGCGGCGGTCGGCTGTGTCGGTCCACGGCGGCAGTGCGGCCGCAGGGTAATCGTCAGGGATACCGCAGTATATTCCCTCCTCATGAGACAGTTGGCGGCGATAAAGGCTGTCAGCGAGCGCTCGGGCGCCACTGAGCAGCGCTGATATGTCGACATCCACACCGGCAGATGCGAGACGGTCGAGAGCGACAAATTCGCGTGGCGTCGAGGCATGGGTCACGTCGCTGTCACAACGGTGAGGCATGATCAGCAGTGTGGCGTCGGTCACACGCCTGAGCGGCACGATTGTCGTAAAACCGTTTGACATGTCAAACAGCTCGGCCTCGCACAGCCTGTCGACGAGCTGAGACCCGCTGTTTATTCTGACTCCGTTTTTGTAGGGTGACGTCGACGGCGGCTTGATGACATCAGAGCCAGCGACGATGCTGTCGGCATAGATAGCCACATTGGCATATTGGTAGATAGCATCGCCGGTGACACCGCGGCTCTTGCAACCGCATACGCAGACGGCGACCGTCACAAAGATGGTCGCCGCTGCCGTGTGTATGCAGGCTCTAAGATTCAATTATTTGATGTTGAGTTTCTTTGCAATCTCTTTGGGGAGTGCATCGCGATGAACCAAAATGTTGACTGTTTTGGCTTTGTAGTAGGGCATCGAGACGTAGAAAAATCCGTCGTACACCTGGTTTGTGTCCCACGAGTTCTTGACTTTGTAGAATCGGTTACCCTCTTGATCGGTTGCGACACCAACCAACTCCATGCCATGGTCGTCGGTGGTCTCCTGGCGGTCAAACATCTCCTGACGCACCTCCTGGGTGATATCCATCTCCTCTACCGGGCCGTTTTTCTCAAACTGTTTTGCCTCACGGTCTTTGTCGCTCAGTTTCACCCATTTTGAGAGTTCGGTACCCTCGAGCTCGGCATCATTGACCGCTTTGGGCATGTTGGCATATCCTTCGCGCCATTTAAAGCCGCCCTCAGACACGTCAGCCGCCCACACCAGGGGATAGCCTTTCTCAAGTGCGTTGTCGGTAATAGCCATCAGGTCGTCCAGAGGCACGTTGTATGACTGCGCCCAGAGCCAGTTGTCGGGCACCTCGATGGCGAAGGTCTCATAGAACGGATGGTGTGTGAACGACGTGATGCTCACATAGTCGTCGGGATTGATGCCGAGCGACTTGGCATAGCTCTGCGGTGTGTAGGTGACACCGTCGACAACAAATGTCTCGGGTACTTCACCCAAATAAGCGTCGAGTATGGCCTCATATCCTTTGCGCCATGCTGTTGAAAGCGATTTGCCGTTCTTTTTGCCGACAATGGCTCTGAGATAAGCGGTCAGGGCTGCGTCGAGCTCACCGTGGACATGTTTGTCCTCGCCGTATGCGATGCCGGGATATACCTCCTCGGGGATGGCACCGTAGCGCTTCCACACGTAGGGCACGTCGGCTGCGCTGCCGCCCGCTGCAAAGTGTGTGTCGCCATACATGCGCACAAATTTCTCACCTTTGTCAAGGTAGCACTGGCGCACGGTGAACATCTCTGACAGGTCAAGCGGCTTGCCTCCCTTGCGCACGATT
>CAZKYR010000126.1:0-5041 GCA_964557035.1 uncultured Bacteroides sp.
GATGTCTCCTCGGCGCGCTCATCCATGGCGTTTGACCATTTTGAGGGGAGCTTGATGTCAAAAGCTCCAAAGAACGAGATGGCGAACACAACGAGCAGCAAGAAGAAGATGATGTTGAACAACGCGCTTGTTGCAAGCGAGTTGAGTGCGTCGGCGCCGAAGCAGAGCGTCACGATCAGGCCGAGTGCCAGATAAATCACCACGATGCTGAGACCGTAGATGACAGCGTCGCGGATGGCTTTTGAGCGCTCTTTGCTCTTCTTGAGGAAGAAGCTCACTGTCATCGGTATCATCGGCCACACACAGGGGGTCAGCAGAGCGACCAGACCGCCGAGGAAGCCAAGGAAGAAGATCATCCAGATCGATGTGTTTGACACGTCTTGTGTGGCATCGGGGGCGCTGAACTGCGACTCGGTCCACCAATTGTTCTCGCCGGTCGAGAGTGTTGCTCCGGCAGATGCGGTCTCGGCGACCGCTTCCTCGGTGATTTCGGGTACGCCGGTGACATCACCGATAGTGAGGTCAAACTCAATATTCTCGGGTGCGACGCAAGTCACGTCGTTGCAGGTCATATAATCGATTTCGCCTTTGATGCGGTGGCCGACAGCCTCGTCGGTGACTTTATAGGCGCGTGTGAATGTCACTTTACCTTCCCACACCGGCAGGTCGAGGTCAGATGTGGTGTCGTGATACATTTCGGCAGCCGGATTGGGAGTCCAGTCGCCTGCAAATTCGAGGCCGGGAGCTGTCAGCGACAGCTTGGTGACATTTGTTGTGGGGTCGGGCGATGTGAAGCCATAGATGTGCCACCCCTCGTCCATGTCGGCGGTGACCACGATCTGTCCCTCTGTTGCAGATGTCTCGTTGACATCCCAGCTCCAGCGGACATGCTTCTCGGCGGCGCCGGCGACAAACGTTGCTGTCATCAGCAACATAAGGGCGAATACTGAAAATAATCTTTTCATTTGCGATTGTTGATTATGAGATGATATTGATTTAAGGTACGGATATGTTATTTTTTAGCTTTATAAGCGGGCACGGCAAGGTCGATGACCTCGTTTTTGGGAGGCATGCAGGTCTGGTCATTGCAGCTCATGTAGTTGATTTTGCCTTTTACGTGAGCTTTGCCGGCCTCGGTGACTTTGAATTTTTGGGTGAAAGTGACTTTGCCGCCCCAGTAAGAGATGAGACCAAAATCGGCATCATCCTCGGTGACAGCTTTGGCCGAAGCCTTGGGCGCGCCGAGCAGCTTGATGCCTGTGCTCTCGTCGAGGTTGATAGTGGTTTTTTTGTAGCTGCCACCCTCGACGAGCGTGGTGTTGTAAATATGCCAACCATCTTGCATCGTAGCGGTCATGGTGATGACGCCTTCGGTCTTGGATGTCATTTTAACAGAGCATTTCCAGCTTACAGGATTGGTTGATTGTGCCATGGCTGCGAGCGTGATGGCGATTGTAGCAATGAAAAGTGTAAAGAGACGTTTCATGATTATGAATAGTTTAGGGTTTGCGATTTGGTTAATTATTTTTTATTTGACTGTTATAAGCCATAAAAGTAAAATCGTGAGCGTGATTTTAGGCTAAAGCATCTGCAAAGTTAACAATTTTGAGTCCCATATCAAAATTTTGCCGCCCTTTTCACAGTTTTTTACTGTTTTTACGCTCTCTAAACTGCAAACCGGTTCAAGAAAAGATGAAAAACCGAGGGTGTCAACCGGTCTTAATCGTTGACACCCTCGGCGATGGAGTATATGGGTTCAAATTTCTCGTGATGCTTGACGCACCGTAATTTGAGTTTGGTATGGAACGTTATCTGACGTAGATTTTGCTCACTTCATTACCGCGACGCATAATGTACATGCCTTTTGTCGGGCGCTCTACACGTATGCCTTGCAGATTGAAGTATTGGGTCTCTGTGTTGTCATTGACGATGAGCTCGGCGATGCCGCTCGAACGGTCAACTTTTACGGTCATGGTTGCGAAGTCGGCAGTCACGGTGTATTTGCCGGGGAGAACGGTCCATGAGAGGCAGCCCGATGCGCTCACGTTGTTGGCATAGAGCAACATGGGTGCTGATGTGCCCACTGCGATTGAGACACCTTCCTCAGCTGCGCCGTAGCGGTTAGCTGTCATGTTGAGCTCATCCCAGTCAGCGCCCAGAGCGTCTGTGAGGTTGAAGTAGCAGACGGTCCCCTCAGAGTCGGGAGTGACAAAGTCTACATTCTCAGCCACAAAAGTGTTGCCGCTCTTGGTCATCTCCACACCTGCGTCGGTTGTCCACTGCATGCCGTCAAGGTTGCCGAGGATGTAAAGTTTGGCGGGCATGTCGGGAGTGGGGGTGGGATCGGGATTAGGTGTCGGATTGGTGCCAACGGTGTATGAGCCGTCGGGATTGTAGGTGGCACCGTTCACAAACTCGAGGTCACCGCCGCCGGCTTTGTCGCCGCCGTTGTTGCTGAAGATGATGCCGGTGGGCGTTTTGCCTGCCGGTGCTTCCCAGTAGAGTTTGCCGTTTTTGGTTGTCATTTTGTCACCGGGCCATGTGGTGTTTGTGGTGCAAGTCTCGGTGTCGTTCCATGCCCAGACGCATACATCCCAGTTGCTTGTGTTGTTGAAGTAGCAGTATGCTTTGCCGCTGGGATCAGGTGTGGGAGTGGGATCGGGGGTAGGTGTCACGCCGCCCTGGCCGATTGAGAGGGTCATGGTTGCAAAGTCGGCGGTCACGCTGTATGTGCCGGGGGCGATTGCCCACGATTTGCAGCCCGATGTGTTTACGCCGGCAGCATAGAGTGTCATCGACGATGATGTGCCGTCAGCGATCGAGGTGCCCTCGGTGGCTGCGCCATAGCGGTTGGCTGTGGTGTTGAGGACATCCCAGTCGGCGCCCAGAGCGTCAGTGAGGTTGAAGTAGCATGATGTCTCGCCGGTTGCGGCCACGAATTTGACATTGGTGGCTGTGAATTTGTCGCCGCTCTTTGTCATCTTCACACCTTTTGAGGTCGTCCATTGCATGCCCTCCAGGTTGCCGAGAATGTAGAGCTCGGCAGGTGCTGTTGTTGACACGCTCCCGCCACCGCCCGAGTTGCCGCCTTGGACTGTTGCTTTTGTCCACACGCAGTAGTCGTTGCCTGACGCTTTGATGTCTGAGTTTGAATAGCCCTCGGGAGATGCCTGAGCCGAACCGATTTTCACTACGAGGGTGCCCTTTGAGCCTGTTACCTCAGCCATGTAGCAGTCTGAGGTCGAACGAAGCACGCGCACGGCTGACATGTTGTGTACACCCACCGAGTTGCGGATGTTGATCAGCGTCTGTATGGCTGCCTTGTTCTCTTTGTAGTGAGGAAGGAACACGCAGGGTGTGCCGGGTGAGCAGAGCATGAACGCGTTGGCGGCCAATACGTTGCCGTTGAATTTTGAGCCGTCGCGATAGGTGTCGTGATTGTCGATGAATGTCACGGCATACTGTGCGTAACCAAAGTGAATCATGCCGGCGGGCTGGTCGGTGGTGCCGTTGGCTTTCCATACAAGCTTGGTCATGTCACCACTGCCAAAAGCCTCGTTGACTGCATATTTGAACGGGAAGTCAAATGCGGCCGATGTCTTGCCGGTAGCTTCAATCCACCCTTTGACGGCATCGTATGAACCGTCCCAATATTCGCCGACCGAGAATTGTACGTTGGCATATTGGTTGTAAATCTTGGTGTATTGGCCGCCGTAGCCTTTGACCATATCATAGCGCATGCCTGCATAGCCATACTTCTCTTGCAGACATTTGACGTAGTTTTTGCAGTTGTTCTGCACATTGGCGTTTGTGTGGTCGAGGTCGCGACAACCGTCAAAGTTTTCGCCGGTGTCATACGCGCCTGTCGGCTTGGGTTGGCCGGCTGCGTATGCCATCTCGTCATTTGCACAGATGCCGTCGAGGCCGATGCTCCAGGTTTGACCGTTCCACTCCTCTTTGGGGAAGTCGTGCCAGTTGGTCACGCCGTTGCGGTGGTTGATGACGCAGTCGGCGATGATGCCGGTCCCTTTGGCCTTGTATGTCGCTATCATCGACAGCAGTTCATTCTCAGTGCCAAATGCCGAGTTGTGATTGGTAAACCAATATTGCGGCATGTAGCCCATGTATGAGCATTTGCCCGAGTTGGGCACCCAGATGAGTTTGAAGTACTTTGAAAGTTCGTCGGCCTGACTCTCGAGATTGCTCCATTTTGTGTCCTGGTAAGAATCCCAGTAGAATCCTTGCAGCATGACGCCCTCGTAGTTTGCCGGCCATCCGGCAGCCTGCGATGCAAACCCTGTGGTCAATGACAACAGGGCGGCTGCGGCTAAGTGTTTTAGTTTTTTCATGTGTAAATGTGTAAGTATGTAAGTATGAATGAATTTTGCAAAGTTAGCTATTTTCTCCAAAATGATGGCATAAATAGCATCAAAATTGTGAATAATTCAAGTCGGCCTGTCAACATCAACAGCGCCAACACCCATTTGCCCGCGTCGGGAATGATTTCAAACGATCCACCATAGCCTGTCACGCCTGCGCCGAGACCGGTGTTGCTCACACATGAGAATGCCGAGAAGAACGCGTCGATCAGCGGCACGCCCATCGATGTCAGGGCGAGACCGCCGGCCGCGATCGTCAGCACGTAGATGCAGAGAAACGCAATCACCTTTGACACCATTTCGGTCGGTATGACCCGGCGGTTGATTATCACGGTGTATATTCGGGTCGGGTGGATGGCGCGACGGATTTCGTTGCGACAGTTTTTTATCAAGAAGAGGCCTCGGTCGATTTTTGCGCCGCCGCTGGTCGACCCCGCACACGCTCCAAAGAACATCATCACAAACACCAGTGAGAGGATGAACGGCCCCCATGTCTCAAAATTTGACACCGTGTAGCCGGTCGACGAGATGGTCGACACAATCTGAAACAGCGGGTCGATTGTCAGCGACTCCCAGTCATCAAAGATGCCGTTGGCGGCGAGGGTGGCGACAAAAACTCCTAACAATACGAAGATGAGACCGACATAATAGCGAAATGTCTC
>CAZKYR010000127.1:0-4931 GCA_964557035.1 uncultured Bacteroides sp.
GGGTGGAAGTGCAAATCAGAACACGCCGCATGGACCTTGTGGCCGAGGAAGGTTTGGCAGCTCATTGGCGCTACAAAGGTGTCAAGAGTGAAGGTGAAGTGGACAAATGGATGAACAATGTCCGAGACATCCTCGAATCGGCCAAGCATGGCGGTCCGCTTGAGCTGATGCGCAACTTCAAGATGGACATGTATGACGAGGAGGTGTTTGTCTTCACGCCCAAAGGAGATCTGTTCAGAATGCCCAAGGGCGCCACATTGCTCGACTTTGCATTTGCCATTCACTCAAAAATCGGCTGTACATGTACAGGCGGTCGCGTTGACGGCAAGCATCAAAAAATCAACTATCGACTCCGGAGCGGCGACACTGTCGAAATCAACACGTCGGCATCGCAAACACCAAAACTCGATTGGCTCAATTTTGCCGTCACTTCAAAAGCTCGCAGTAAAATCAGACAGTCGGTCAACGAGCAAAACATGGGCGCGGCCAATTTGGCGAAGGAAACTTTGCTCAGACGATTCAAGAACCGCAAAATTGAATATGATGAGGCGGTGCTGATGCGCACTGTCAAAAAGTCGGGTTATCGCACAGTAACTGACTTCTTTAATGACATGGCTCGCGAAGTGATAGATGTCAACACTGTCATCGACCGCTATCTCGAGCTGATGAACAAGAACGACGAGACACAGCAAACTCGATCGGCCGAAGAGTTCACATTACACACAGGAGACAACGACAGCAGCGAGTCGCGAGCATCAGATGACGTTCTGGTGATAGGGCAGGGGAATGTCCGCGGTCTCAACTATCGTCTTGCCAAATGTTGCAATCCCATATACGGCGATGATGTGTTCGGTTTTATCTCGACAGAGGGCGTGATCAAAATTCACCGCTCGGACTGCCCTAACGCCAAGGATATCTGCCGTCGCTACCCGTACAGAATTATCCGCACCCGTTGGTCAGGTAAGTTGGGCGAGCAATTTGGTGCTACACTAAATGTGTTAGGCAATGACGACATCGGCATTGTAACAAACATCACCTCTCTCATCAACAAAGAAAAAAATGTCTCTCTACGCAACATTTCCATCGATTCGGCCGGTGGCCTTTTCAAAGGCTATCTAATCGTTGGTGTGAGTGACGTGCAGACGCTTGATAATTTGATTAAGAAACTAAAAACGCTAAAGGGTGTCAAAGATGTACAACGCAACAATTAATCTCAGACGACTCAGCATCATCACGGCTGCAGCGATGTCACTCGCATTGGCATCGTGCGGCAACAAGGAGAATGAGAATGTCGCCAAAGCACGCGACCTGTTTGATCAGGCCACCGGTGCGGTCAATGCCGGACAATATAACCGGGCTGTCAGTTTGCTCGATTCGATAGACAGGGCATATCCTGATGCGCTTGAGATACGCAAACAGGGCATGTCACTCAGGCCACGTGCCATCGAAGGCGCCCTAAAGGCAGATATTGCGGCCGCTGACTCCACAATCAGCTCAAACGAGGCTATCATTGCCGAACTGCAGGGCAAAATGAATCTCTTTACCAATGATGCGGTGCGTGAGAGCTATTATCACCCCGTGAAAAGTCAGGGGTCGGGATTTGGCACTAAGTCGGGTGAAACTGGCATAGCAGTGCGTGTTTCCAATCCATCGGGAGGCCTTTATCTGGTATCGTCGGTCAATCCCGGCAAAATCGCCCAACGGTCAATCACCATCACGGCCGATGACGGCTCGTTTGCGACAACCGATACCATTGCATCAGACTCACAAGCAAACTTTGTTGACCGCAACAGCGAATTACTCGAATTTCAGCCTCGCCAGTGCAGTCGTCTCACCGACTTTTTAATTGAGAAAGCAGGACAACCTTTGGTTGCGACCATAGTTGGAGACAAAGGCACCAAAACCGTAAAAATAGATGCCACTATGTCGACGGCATTCGGTGAGGCAGCACGGTTGAGCCGCGCTATCACGACATGCTCAACTACTGCAGTCGAGCGCGAGAGATTGATACGCAACCTTGAGACAGCACAAAAACAACAATCTGAGTGATGACAGAGAAAAGTTTGATAGATCCCAAGGCCCGGCCCTATCGTCTGGGCTTGGCTCTGAGCGGTGGCGGCGCACGTGGTTTTGCTCACGTAGGTGCCCTGAAAGCTATTGAAGAGGCAGGACTCAAACCCGACATAATTGCAGGCGTCAGCGCCGGCTCTATTGTCGCAGTGCTGTATGCGGCAGGTGTGCCTCTCGAACGTATGCTTGAGATATTTACAGACAAACACTTCAAAGACTTTTGCGGCTGGAGTGTTGGCAAAGGAGCACTCTTCCACCTGAAGCCTTTCAAAAAAGTTATACAGAAAGAGTTGGGTGATAAAGTGAATTTCGAGGATCTGTCAATCCCTACATATTTGGGTCTGACCGACTTTGATAACGGCGTGCCTGTGGAATTTCATTCAGGCCCGATTCTTGACCCACTCATTGCGTCGTGCAGTATCCCCATTGTATTCCTGCCCGTCAAAATCAATGGTACAAGCTATGTCGACGGCGGCGTGCTCCGCAATCATCCGGCATGGATCATCAGAGATATGTGCGAAAACCTCATTGGCGTCAATTGCAGCCCGATGCTCAATGTGTCAAAGACTCACAATTCGGTGCTCGATAATGCCTTGAGGACCTATAACTTGATGGCCAAGTCAAACCAACGCGCCGACATGGCGTTGTGCGACCTGTCAGTTGAGACTGCCGAGTTGGCACACTATAAGGTATTTAATCTCAAAGAAATCAGACATGTATATCTGAGTGGATATGCTCGCACCCGCAAAATGCTTAAAGAAAAAGGGTGGTATAACCCGACAAAATAAGATATGACAGCAAAAAAAACAAAACCGATTATCTATCAGTTGCTGCCGCGACTTTTTACGAACTATAACGAGCGGTGCATCCAGAACGGAACGCTTAAACAAAACTGCTCGGGAAAGCTCAACGATATAACCGACGAGGTGCTCAGTGCCATCAAGAATTTGGGCACAACGCATGTGTGGTACACCGGAGTGATCGAACATGCTCACGATGTCGATTACACACGTTTTGGCATCGAGCGCGACAATCCGCATGTAGTCAAGGGCAAAGCAGGTTCACCCTATGCAATCAGCGATTACTATGACATCGACCCTGATGTAGCTGTGAGCGTACCCGACCGCATAAAAGAGTTTGAGTCATTGGTCGACCGTACCCACAATGCCGGAATGAAAGTAATCATTGACTTTGTCCCCAATCACGTTGCGCGACGCTATCACTCGGATGTCAATGTGCCGTTGGCCGAAGACTTTGGCGTGCATGATAACAGTGACATGTTCTTTGAGCGCAACAACAACTTCTACTATATCACGCGACAGCAATTTGAGCCGTCGATCGATTTGGGTGAAGGTAGTGATCGCTACATCGAGTTCCCGGCCAAGGCATCGGGCAATGATTGTTTCACCGCTTTTCCGGGCGTAAATGACTGGTATGAGACCGTCAAACTCAACTACGGCATAGACTATGGCGACGGCACACGTCACTTTGACCCCATCCCCGATACATGGTTCAAGATGTTGCATATACTGCGCTATTGGGCGTCTAAAGGAGTAGACGGTTTTAGATGTGACATGGCACACATGGTGCCCGTCGAGTTTTGGGAATGGGCCATCGCGAACGTGCGCCGAGATTACCCCGAAATAACTTTTATAGCAGAGCTTTATGACACCAACATCTATGGTGAATATATCCGTCGGGGTGGCTTTGATTATCTATATGACAAAGTAAACCTGTATGATATGCTCCGAGCCATCGAATGCTACAACACATCGGCTGCCCGCATAACTGACTGCTGGCAACGTGTTGACGGACTGGGTGCTCACATGCTCAATTTTCTTGAAAACCACGACGAACAGCGATATGCGTCGCCGCAATATGCCGGCACCGCTGAGACGGTTTTACCCTCACTCGTCGTCAGCTCGATGATAAATACCGGCCCGATGATGATTTACTTTGGTCAGGAGCTTGGCGAGCCGGCTATGGAAGCAGAGGGATTCAGCGGACGCGATGGACGAACCACCATATTTGACTATTGGTCTGTCAGCACAGTGCGCAGATGGCTCAATAAAGGCAATCCGGGCACACACAATCTCACCCCATCAGAGACTGCACTGCAGGCATTGTACCGGCGGGTGTTGCAGTTGTGCAACAGCGAGAAAGCCATCAGACAAGGAGCGTTCTATGACCTGATGTACGTCAACTACAACAATCCTCACTTTAACCCGCACAGACAATATGCATTTTTGAGATATGAAGGTTCTGATTTGTTGTTAATTGCGGTCAATTTTGACGATAACGAAACCGAACTGCATATCAATATTCCCGCTCATGCGTTGTCAATAGCCGGTGCACCCGAAGGTGAATATAACACCGTCGAACTGCTCACAAATAAAAAATCGGTCAAGAATGTCAGCAGTCAGCAACCGTTCGTCACCTCGATTGATGCTCACGGAGCCGTAATTTACAAGTTAAAACAGAAAAAAGGCCACCCGACATCAAAAAAACAAGCCGCCGCAAAGCAGGAAAAAGAATAAATTCGTACCTTTGTGCCATGATTTCTATTCATACCCTTATATGACCAACATGTTACCCCCATTCAAAATTTTTGCCGGTACCAAATCTAAGTACATGGCCGAGGAGATCTGCCGAGACCTCGGTGTTGAACTTGGCAAAATGAACATACAGCATTTTGCCGATGGAGAGTTCGAAGTATCATTTGAGGAATCAATTCGCGGTTGCGAGGTGTATCTCGTACAGTCGACTTTCCCCAGCACAGACAACCTGATGGAGTTGCTGCTGATGGTACTCCGCCAGTTTAATTCGGTTCGCTGTAAAAGTGGGGGCATATAGAATGTCCG
>CAZKYR010000128.1:0-4803 GCA_964557035.1 uncultured Bacteroides sp.
TTTTCCAATATCCGGCCACATCTGCAAGGAAAATGTCGTTCACAAGTTTGCGGAGCCAGGGGGTGTAGCTCACGCCGATAGCACCCTGCGAGTATGCGAAGGCATATTTTGACGGGTTCCAGAACTGCGCGTTGACATCAGGGTCGGTGGCCGCGCCGATGTCGCCCATGGCCGCGCCGCGTGCGTCAGGCGCGATGCTGAGCGATGTCACGCCGGTCTCGATGGGGTTAAATTCGTTCTTCTGTGCCTTGACCGTGGTGCAAATACCTGATACAAGGAGTAATGTAAAAATATATCGTAGGATTCTCATTTGCGTGAAAGTGATATTTGTTCTATAAGATAACTGCAAAAACGCTGACATATTGTGTTTGACTGTCAAATTTATCGCAAATTGTGTCTAAAATGGAGAAAGTGTCCCCCGGGATAGTAAGATATGCGACCTCAGCGACAACAAATATTATTGGCAGGCTCTGAAAATGCAAAAAAAATGTGTACCTTTGCAATCTGTTTCAAGGCGGTGTGGACGCGTACGGCGCCCGCATCGGTAAAAGTCAGATTTTTAAAGATTACCAATCATTATACATGGAAAGTAAAAACACTCTGATCGGTCTCGGACTGATGCTGTTGGTCATTTTGGGCTTCTCTTATTTCAGCCCCAAAAACGAATCGCAGACAACCGACACCGAAAATGCGAGCACAACCGACACTCACAACACCGATGAAGAGGTGATAATCAGACCGTTCACCCCCGAGGAGGCGAGCGCTATCCCCGCTGCCGTGATGGCTGCCAACAATGTTGTCAACGACTCGTTGTACACCCTCACATCGGGCGGTGTGTCGTTGACCTACGACAAGACCAACGGCCTCGCAGGCACCGTTGCCGTCGGCAAGGACCGCCTCGACGTCAACGACCTGGTACAAAATCAGTTCCCCGAGGAGATGACGGCCGACCGCCGCAGTGAGGCCTTGTCGACATTGCGTCGTGCGCTCGACAATGCATCTGCCTATCAGGGCTTTACGGCTCATTTTGAGGGAGAAGAGAAGACTTTGGAGCTGGCCAATGATGTGATTGACCTCACCATCAACACTCATGGAGGTCGCATCTCGCGCGCAGTTCTCAAAAAATATTACACCTACTTCCCCGATGCCGATGACAAGCATCTGACCGACACGGCTGACGTGGTGCTCTTTGAGAACAAAACCAATACCTACGGCTTCAAGTTCACGCTCGCAAACCGTCAGCTCGACACGCGCGACCTCTATTTCACCCTCGATGAGGCAACCTCTAATGACACTACAAAACTGATGAAGGTCGACCTGGGCAACGGCGCATGGTGGGGCATTCGCTACACTCTCGCCCCGGGCAGCTATGTTGTCGGCATGACTGTCGAGCAGAACGGCATGGACCGCGTGCTCCCCGCCAACACCTCGACCGTGTCGTTTGACTGGTGGCAGAAGATGAAGCGCCAGGAGCTCGGCCGAACTTTTGAGGAGCAGAAGAGCGGCATCTACTACAAGCTCAACAGCGACAGCCCTGACGACCTTGGCGACCGCGAGAAAAGCGAGGAAATCAACCAATCGCTCAGATGGGTGGCCTACAAAAACCAATTCTTCTCGTCGGTGTTTATCGCCGACAAGCCTATGACATCGGCGCATCTTGCACAAAAACCGAGCAACGAGGTCGATTATGTCAAGGAGATGGACATGACAGCCACGCTCGACTACAATATCAACGATGCAACCCCGGCGTCGTTCCACCTCTATCTCGGCCCTAACCTTTATCCTCTCCTCAACGACATCGAGGATGAGATCGTAGCCGACACCGACCTTGACCTGACGCGTCTGGTGCCGCTCGGCTGGTCGTGGTTGCGCTGGATCAATACACTCATCATCATCCCCGTCTTTACATTCTTAGGCAAATTCATCAGCTCTTACGGTCTGATTATCTTCTTGCTGACTATCTTCATCAAGATTCTGATTTTCCCGTTCACCTACAAGAGCTACATGTCGCAGGCCAAGATGCGCGTCCTCGCCCCCGAGATAAAGGAGATTAACGAGAAATATCCGGGCAACGAAAATGCCATGACACGTCAGACCAAGACGATGGCGCTATACAGCAGTGCCGGAGCAAGCCCTATGTCGGGCTGTCTCCCAATGTTGCTGCAGATGCCGATTTTGATTGCCATGTTCTGGTTCTTCCCCTCATGCATTGAGTTGCGCGGTCAGTCATTCCTGTGGGCGCACAACCTCGCCGCCCCCGACGTCATCTTCACCCTGCCGTTCTACATCCCCGGCTATGGCAGCCACGTGTCGTTGTTCTGTCTCCTGATGACGGTCACCAACATCGTCTACACCCGCATCAACATGCAAAATCAGCCTTCAAACTCATCGATGCCGATGATGAAGTGGATGATGTACCTGATGCCGGTGATGTTCCTGGTGTTCTTCAACCAGTATGCGGCAGCCCTGAGCTACTACTACTTCCTGTCGCTGTTGATTACTATTGTCCAGACCTATATCTTCCGCCGCTGCATCAACGAGGAGAAGGTGCGTCAGCACATGCTCGAAAATGCCAAAAAGCCGCGTAAAAAATCAGGCTTTGCCGCACGTCTCGAGGAGGCACAGCGTCGCCAGCAAGCAATGCTCCGCGAGCAACAAAAACGCAACGGCAAACGCTGATATCGGGACGACGCCAAGGAGTTTTCACCAAATATTTGATGTTCAGGCGGACGCACAAGCTGTGGGTCCGCCTGACATTTGTTTATTTTCAGGTCCGACAAGTCAGACAAGTCCGACAGGTCAGAGCGCTATGCAGTGGTGTAGGCTCCCCAAAAGTGAGTGCGCCTGAGTCATGAGTGCGCCCCGTCTTTCTGAGGTAAATGTGGCGTTCGCAGTTGCCCATAAATGTAAATTAATGTTAAATTCTGAAATTTAATGCTTAAAAATTATGTTGTATAACATAAAATCTATACCTTTGCATCAGTTTTTCATGGTATTAGATTTAAGGTAAGGAGATTATTCGTCGCGATGACGGATAATTTTTTTTTGCCATGATTGAAGCCTCTGTTAAACAAAAAATTGTATATTTGCATTTTGAATGGTTTAGCAACCGACTTAAATAATAATACTCGAATATATGTCAGACAAATATCATGACGCCATCGCTGCGTCGCAGGTTATCACAGACGATGCTGCCGTATCGGCCGCTGTGAAGAAAATTATTGATGAGCACCTCGACGAGAACCGCAACGCCAATGTCTATCGGCTGTTGTTCAACTCAATCGACCTCACTACGCTCAATGCAACCGACTCGCCCCGCTCGGTCGCTGACTTCACCGAGCGTGTCAACAGCTTTGAGGATGAGCACCCCGATCTCCCCTCTGTTGCTGCCATCTGTGTGTATCCCAATTTTGCTCAGGTTGTGCGAACGGTCCTCGATGTCAGCTCGGTCAACGTGGCATGTGTGTCGGGTGGATTCCCCTCGTCACAGACTTTCCCGGAGGTCAAGGTCGCCGAGACTGCGCTTGCAGTTGACGGTGGTGCTGACGAGATTGATATTGTCCTCAATGTAGGCAACTTTCTCGACGGCGATTATGAGGAGGTGTGCGACGAAATCAGCGAGCAAAAGCATGCGTGTCGCGATGCGCGCCTCAAGGTCATCCTTGAGACCGGTGCCCTCAAGACAGCCGAGAACATCCGCGCGGCATCTGTGCTGGCCATGTACTCGGGCGCTGACTTTTTAAAGACCTCTACCGGCAAGGGCTATCCCGGTGCAACTCTCGAGGCGGCATATGTGATGTGTCAGTGCATCAAGGAATATCACGCCAAGACCGGCAACATGGTCGGCTTCAAATGCTCGGGCGGCGTAGCCACCACCGAGGAGGCTCTCGCTTATTACACCCTTGTCAAAGAGATTTTGGGCGAGGAGTGGTTGACAAACAAGTATTTCCGCATCGGTGCGAGCCGTCTGGCAAACAATTTGCTGTCAGACATACTCGGCACTGAGACAAAACATTTTTGATATGACACAATATTGGATAATCGTTGACGAACAGCCCACCGGCCCTTACACATTCGAGCAGCTTGCCGAGCTCGCCACGCTCACGCCCGACACTCCGGTGTGGTATGAGTCGTTGACCGATTGGATTCCGGCACAGCAAGTTGCCGCACTTGCCACACTCTTTGGCGAACAAGCGGTCGTGGAGTGCGCTCCGGTGCCCGGCATGCCACCCATCGTCGAGGAGGCACCGGTGATTGTCGATGCCGCGGAGACATGGTCGCAGTTGGCGCCTGACGCCCGAGAAGTCGCAGCCGAGACTCCCGCCCGTCCCGGCAATTATCTGGTGTGGAGCATCCTTTCGATCATACTGTTTTTTACCATCACAGGCATTGTAGCGCTCATCTACTCAATCAGAGTCAACGTCAACTACAAACGTCAGCGCTATGCCAAGTCTGTGCGATGCAGC
This sequence comes from uncultured Bacteroides sp., assembly GCA_964557035.1. Lineage (GTDB taxonomy): Bacteria > Bacteroidota > Bacteroidia > Bacteroidales > Muribaculaceae > CAZKYR01. The sequence continues at coordinate 4,467 of CAZKYR010000128.1, forward strand.
GAGCGCGCCCAGTGGTGGATCATCACCTCGGTTGTCCTCGGCTGCGTCATGATGCCCTTCCAGGTACTCCTGATGTGATAGTTTAAATTACAATCTGTGGAATAAAATCTTCAAATAAGTTCAAAAAAGCCTTTTATTCGGGTGTAACTCGGCCGCAATGGCACTTTACCGAATAGCGTAGCCCGGGGTGTTAGGTTCTCGGCTACGATTATAATTAAAGTCTTAGATACCAAATAATTTCGAACAAATTCGGCAAGTTGAGGCGAAATCGTTCGGCAAGTCGAGGCGAAATCGTTCGGCAAGTTGAGGCGAAATCGTTCGGCAAGTTGAGGTGAAA
>CAZKYR010000129.1:0-4785 GCA_964557035.1 uncultured Bacteroides sp.
AACTACAACAAACAAACCAACAACACAACCATGGCAATCACCTACATGACCAAGGAAGGTTACAAAAAGAAAATGGAAGAAATCGCTTATCTCGAGAGTGTTAAGCGACCCGAAATATCACGTGCCATCGCCGAAGCCCGCGACAAGGGCGACCTGTCGGAGAATGCCGAGTATGACGCCGCCAAAGAGGCTCAAGGTATGCTCGAGATGCAAATCGCCAAGCTCAAAGACATGGTGGCCAACGCCCGCATCATCGATGAGAGCAAACTCAACACCGACGAGGTGGCAATCATGAACAAGGTGACGATCAAAAACCTCACCAACGGCATGACGCTCGAGTACACCATCGTGGCCGACAGCGAAGCAAACCTCAAGGAGAAAAAAATCGCATCATCGACACCCATCGCCCAGGGCCTGTTAGGCCACAAGGTAGGTGATGTGGTCGAGATCAAAGTCCCCTCGGGTCTGATGAAGTTTGAAATCCTCAATATCGCATTCTGATGACACTTTTCTCACGCATAGCCGCCGGCGAAATTCCCTCGTACAAAATAGCCGAGGATGACCGCTTCTTTGCATTCCTTGACATCAATCCGGTTGCTCCGGGTCACACATTGGTGATACCCAAACACGAAGTCGACTACATCTTTGACCTCTCGGACGAGGAGCTGGCCGACATGATGGTGTTTGCAAAGCGTGTCGCCGCCGCCATCAAACGCGCCGTGCCGTGTCGCAAGGTAGGCGTGACCGTCATCGGCCTCGAGGTGCCCCACGCTCACATCCACCTTGTGCCGATGCAACGCGAGGGGGACATGAACTTTTGCGCGCCCAAGCTGACGCTCCCCGCCGGCGAAATGGCCGAGTTGGCTGAGAAAATCTCAAAAGAGTTTAAATGATGAATCTCCCTGTCAGACTTCTTGTTGCGGCATTAGCAGCCATGACTTTTTGCGCGTGCGCTGACAAATGGAGCGTCGACGGCCTGATCGAGGGCGCCGGCGAGGAGACGATCTATCTCGAGAGTCAGACCAATCAGGGCGCGTGGATAGCGATTGACTCGCTCGCCACCGACGACGGCAAATTTAAATTTAGCCGTGACAAAGCCGAGGTGGTGCGACCCGACATCTACCGCGTGCGCAGCACATCGGGTCACACTTACTATTTCCCGCTCGTGAACGGCGATGACATCATCACCATCACTGCCGATGTGTCTCAGCCCGACACTCGCTATGGCCTGTCGGGCTCATCAGAGGCCGACCGCATGGCAAAAGCCAACGTCATGATCAGCGACATCTTCGCCGCCACAGACATCGAGGCCCGCGACAATCTCAAACGCGCCCTCTATCGCGACTGCATGGCCGACGATTCGCTCGGGCTGGTGTCATACTATGTCGTAACCAAGCGCGTTGGCGGAGTGCCGGTGTATGACCCGACTGTCAAACGCGACTTAGGCATCATAGGAGCCGTGGCCAACAGCTACACGCAAAACAAGCCCGACGATCCGCGCACGGCGTTGCTCAACGACTATTTTCTGAGCAACCGACGGACGCGAGGAGTGTCGATGGAGGCGACAGCCGCAGGATTCCCCGAGATTGTGTTGACCGACGAGAACGGCACTGCCGTGTCGCTCGCCGAGACCATCGACGCCAACAAGGCCGTGTTGCTCTTTTTCACAGCCACGGCGGCCGAGGGATCGGGCGACCTGAACCTTCGCCTGCGCGAGATCTATGACCGTCACCACGCAGACGGCCTCGAAATCTACCAAGTCGAGGTGGGCGGCGACCAAACGATGTGGCGTCACGCTGCTGTCAATCTCCCCTGGATCACGGTCTACAATGTGCCGGGCGCCGAGGGGGACCAAGTGTTGCTCAAGTACATGGTCCTCACCACCGACGACCTCCCCGCCATGTTTATCATCAGCGGTGACGAGGGTGAGCGCATCACTTCGCTCGACCAAGCCAACTCACTGGTAAGCAAATATCTCTAATCCGATTCAATCGAACATTACATTATAAACGCAGACGCGTGCACCGTTGAGGATGCACGCGTCTGTGTTATTATACGCTGATGATCAGAGGAGCTCGGCGTTCTCGGGGTCGGTGTACCATTTTGAGTATTGCAGGTAGTTGTGCGCGATCTTGCGGTTCATTTCGCGCGCTTTCTCAGGCTCGACAGGCTTGATGAACTTGGCAGGGGTGCCGCCCCACAGCTCGTTGGGCCCGATCTTGGTGCGCGACAACACGACCGATCCGGCCGCCACCATAGCCCCCTCCCCTACCTCGGCATCATCCATCACCACTGCGCCCATGCCGATGAGGGCATAGTCGTGGATTTTACATCCGTGGAGCGTGACGTTGTGGCCGATCGAGACGTGGTCGCCGATGACAATGGTTGATTTTTGATAAAGTGTGTGGAGGACAGAACCGTCCTGAATGTTGACGGCGTTGCCGATGCGGATGCTGTTGACATCGCCCCGGATGACAGTGTTGAACCACACGCTGCAGTCGTCGCCCATGACGACATCACCGACGATGGTGCAATTCTCGGCCAGGAAACAATTTTGACCGATCTGAGGGGTGTACCCTCTCACAGGAATAATCAGTGCCATGTGTCAGACGCGTTTGAGGGGTTGGGTGTGACGTGCGAGCCACTGCTGCTCATCGGGGTCGAGCATCGGGCTGAGGCGGTCGTAAACTTGGTTGTGATACTCGTTGAGCCACTCGATCTCGCTGTCAGTCATGATTGAGGTGTCAAAGAGATTGAGGTCGAACGGACAGAGGGTGAGGGTCTCAAAGCGGTAGAAGCGGCCAAACTCGTTTGCAAAGGCGTCGACCGTGAGGATGAGGTTCTCGCAGCGGATGCCATGAATGCCCTCGCGGTAGAGTCCGGGTTCGTTAGAGGTAATCATGCCGGGCATCAAGGGCGTGGGGACGTCGTTGAGTCTGATGCTCTGCGGGCCCTCGTGGACATTGAGGAAGTGGCCCACGCCGTGACCGGTGCCGTGGAGGTAGCTGAGGCCGTTTTGCCACAGGAACTGACGTGCCAGGACGTCGAGCTGTCCGCCGCGTGTCCCCTCGGGGAAGATGGCCGAGCCGAGGGCGATGTGCCCTTTCATCACAAGGGTGAAGTCGCGGCGCTCGTCGGCGGTGGGCTCGCCGGTGCAGATCGTGCGGGTGATGTCGGTGGTGCCGTCGAGATATTGTGCGCCGGAGTCGATGAGCAGCAGTCCGCCGCGCTCGACGGTGGCGTTGGTCTCGTCAGAGGCCGAGTAGTGTACGATTGCGCCGTGGGGACCATAACCGGCGATGGTCTCAAACGAGTTGTCAAAATAGAGGTCCTGCTGGCTGCGGTAGTGCGTGAGGATGTCAGCGACGCCCATCTCGGTGAGACGTTCGCCCGCCTCGAGCATGCGCTCGATTTCAATGAGCGAGCGCACCATGGCAACGCCGTCGCGCTCCATGGCGCGGCGCACTCCCTCGACCTGTGTCTCGTTCTTGCAAGCCTTGAGAAGTGCGACGGGCGATGATCCGGCGACGCCGTTGGCGCCGAGGATATCGCGCAGGCGCACGGCATTGCGCGCCGGTTCGTAGAGGACAGTGGTGCCGTCGAGCGAGGCCAGGTAGTCACCAACCGAGCCATAGGGGGCTGTGGTGACACCGTTGTCGGCGAGATATGCTGCGAGTTCGGGCGTCACCTTCGCGCTGTCAATGAACAGCACCGAGCCTTTTGGCGACAGGAAGAGGAATGATGTCGCGACGGGGTTGCAGTTGACATCCTGCGAGCGGATGTTGAGCGTCCAGGCAATCTCGTCGAGAGCTGAGATGATGAGTGATTTTGCACCCTGCGAGTCGGCATTGTCGAGGGCAGACTTGATTTTATCGGTGGCTGAGACGCCGGCATACTTGAGGTCGTGCACAAATGCGGGACACGAGGGGAGCGCCGGGCGGTCGGTCCAGATGGTGTCGATGGGGTCAAAATCCGTGACCAGCTTGAGGCCGTGGCGCTCGAGGGTTGCACGGAGCGCGTCGGCATCAGCAGCCGAGAACAACATGCCGTCGATGGCGACGGTGTCACCTTTGACGAGCGTGGAGATGAGATAAGCGCTGATGGAAGGCGTCTGGGGGAGACCGTCTTTCATGAGCTTGATGCCGGTGCCGTCGAGCTGGGCGGCGGCTTGGATAAAGTATCGCGAATCGGTCCAGAGGAGGGCGTCGTTGAGAGTGACGACGAGCGAGCCGGCCGAGCCGGTGAAACCGCTGAGGAAACGACGCACCTGCCAGTGGTCGGCGAGATATTCGCCCTGATGGGGGTCGGTCTGTGGAATGATGACGGCGTTGACGCCGGCATTTTTCATGGCAGCCCTGAGAGCGTCAAGGCGTGTTTGGATGGTCATATTCATAGTGAAAACATTAAAAATTCATTAACGAGCGTCAAATGATGAATGTAGGTCACAAATTTAGGGTATTTAAATGTGACTGCCAAATTTAGCGTACACTTTTTTGAGGCGGTGCACCGGACGTGTTTGAGGCGGTGCAACAGACATGTCGTTGTTAAAGCGCGCGAGTCAAAGAGTAGCGTATACAACTGACAATATGCAACTTATAGATATTCCAAACGAGATTACGCAAATTTTATCAAAAAAAAGAGCAAAAATATTTGGTGGGTATTGAAATAGTGCGTAACTTTGCAACCGCAAATGAGGCCCAAGCGGGTTCTCAAAAAGCGTTAGGACATTAAAAATTGCCTCTTTAGCTCAGTTGGCCAGAGCACGTGATTTGTAATCTCGGGGTC
>CAZKYR010000130.1:0-4736 GCA_964557035.1 uncultured Bacteroides sp.
CGCCACATTCTGGCAAGGCTTCGGCAAGCTCTTCGGCGTCAGCCTCAAAGGGGAGTATGACCCCCGCAACGACCGCAACGACGGCATCATCGAGCGCGTCTGCGTCGCCGTCGAGCAAGGCCGACTCTAACTAAAAGCCTGCCCTGTTCAAAAATTCAGTCGCTGACATAACCGGAATTTTTGATTCAGAGAAATCATTTTTATTCCTTGAAATAATGCAGTCGCAATTTGATTCTAAAGCAGCTTGATATTGTAGACCGTCTTCAAAATCCTTGAATGGATGTTTTAGATTTTTTAAAATTTGGTCTCGTGTGTTATTGACGACTGTAAAAACGTTGCAAATTCTTGAAATGATTGAGTATAGTTCTTGCGCAGGCAATTTACGCATTATATAAGCGAAATTAGCCACTGATAAATATGAGATAAAAAATTTTAATTTGTGCTTATCACCTTAGAGCATCAGTCGTTCACTATCCTCGCTAAATTCAGGCCTTACGAAATAATCAAGGATGAAGTTTGTGTCAAGATAGATTCGTTTCATTTCGACATGATATAATTTGTGCGAGGATCGTTCAAGTCAATTATTGAGGGGTCTATGCTCTGTTTTATTTCATGGAGAGTTTCAATGAAATTAGAGCCGGTTTTGCTTTGGTGTCGTGATTCAGAATGATTCAATGAAGTTTTTACTACTCCTTTCATATTTTCTTTCATACGACGAAGCAGGTTTTCATCTGCATTGCTATCCAAAGTAACTACAATTTGAGTCATAATAAAAGATTTTAAAAGTTTATTTATCTATCGCGACGTCGGCATCGTAAGGCGTTTCTGATTTCCCTTCATCGACTATGCGCTGCAGCAGGGCGTCAAAGCGGCCCGCGACAACGTCGGGCGAGAATCGCTCTATCGCGCTCACATACTGCGCGTCACGGTCGAGGTTGGCATCGATGGCCCATTTGATTCCTTCGGCGACATCTATCGCGTCGCGATATTTGGCCAGATAGCCGTTCTCTTTGTGCGTGATGATGTCATCGTGACCCCCGCGGTCAAACGCCACCGGCGTCGCTCCGCATGCCATCGCCTCGAGCAGCGACAGCCCGAACGTCTCATAGTGGGCCGTCGACACAAGCACGTCAGCGTTGGCCAGGATGTCGGCCATCGCACCCGCCTCATGCACGCTGCCGATGTGACGATAGCTAAAGCGCAGGTCGTTGAGCGCCGCCGGGTTTTGCAACTCCCCCACAAACACCACCTCGCTGTTGTTGGTCAGCATCGGGTCGGTGTCAAACAGGTGGTTGAACGCTTCTATTGCCAGCGGCAGTCCGTTCAGCGGGTCATCGATGTGCTTCTCACAAAACACGATGATGTGCTTGTCGCGAGGCAGCGCATATAGGTTGAGCTTGCCGCGGTCGGGTTTGAAGATGCCCGGCGGGAAAGTGCTCGGTATCACCGTCACCTCCTTATCCTTGAGCAGCATCGACGACTGCGCCATCTTTGCCACAAAGCGGCTCACAGCCACAAAATGATAGTTCGCGCGGCTGAACAGCGCATTCTTCTTCCACCACACATCGCGCGACATGTCAAGCTCCTTGCGGCCATGGTTGAGCAGGTGGCAGTTGCCGCAATATCCCTCAAACCGCCGGCACTCGCGCGGATGGTGACAGCACCCCGTCATCGCCCACAAGTCGTGCATCACCCACAACGTCGGCTTTTTGAGCTCGGCCAGACGGTTGAGACCGTCAAACGACATCAGTCCCTGGTTGATCCAGCCCAGAATCAATACATCGGCCCCGGTGACATCAGGGTGGGTTGCCACATCGATGCCCAGGTTGGCGATCGACACCTTGAACAGGTTCTTGCGGCTGAAGCCATTGTTGAGCCATATCTTCAGACGCTCCAGGCCAAAAGCCATCAGCCGTTGCGACGTGTTGCCACCCACGACCTTCACGCGCTCGAGCTCTGACACCTTGGTGAACACCAGCATCGTCACCTCGTGGCCATAGAACTGCAGCGCCTTCATCAGGCGCATCATAGACAGTCCGGCACTCCCGAGCATATCCGAGTGCGAGATGATAGTCACCCGCAGAGGGCGCTCTGTCTTGTTATCAGTCTTAAATTCGTCGCGAACGTTATACATATTCCAATGTCTCCCAAAAACAATTCCCAAAGATACAACAAATCCCCCACACCGCCAAAAAAACCATTTGCTCACGCGCCGTCCCATTTGCCTCCCGGATGGCGTAGGGACGTTTGCTTCCCGGATGGCGTAGGGACGTTTGCTTCCCGGATGTCGTAGGGACGTTTACTTCCCGGATGGAGTAGGGACGTTTGTCTCCCGGATGGCGTAGGGACGTTTACTTCCCGGATGGAGTAGGGACGTTTGCTTCCCGGATGGCGTAGGGACGTTTACTTCCCGGATGGAGTAGGGACGCACGGCTCGTGCGTCCACCCGATAATCAAGGTATTATACCGTTGGCGTAGCCAACAAATAGCGTAGCCGTGGGCGACAGCCCACGGATCCCTATTCCCCTCACCCGACTCGACCGATTTATCGGTCGAATACCAGCCCGTCACACAAAAAAGTGACCCGGAGGAGTCCCCGGGTCACCGTTCATGTTTTATGTGATCTTTTTTAGCCTATTAGAGCACTACTTTCACAGCTTTGTTGCCTGCAACTTTGATGTAGAGGCCGTTGGTGGGGTTAGCCACTTTCACGCCCTGCATGTTGTAGTAAACTGCCTCTGTGTTAGCGTCAGCTGCGATTGCCTCAACGCCTGTTGTTGTCCAGCTAACCTGGATCTTAGCGGGTGTTGAAGTGCCTGCCTCGGCCGAACCCTCAACGAGTGTGAATGTGATTTTCACATCATTGAGCGCTGTACCCTCCTCAGGTGTGAGGACAAAGTTTGCTTGTGAGTCGAACCATGCGTCAATCTCTACGCCCTCGGCTACGTTGTTCTCGCCTGCGCCAAAGTTGGTTGCCCAGTCTGCTGTGGTGATTTTGAACTCTGTCTCCTCATCTACTGAGCCGAGAGTAGCGGTGTAAACGTTGCCGGCTTTCTCCATCTCGATACCATCTGTCGGCTCCCAGCCACAGAATGTACCTACTACGTAGAGTGTGAGGTCAGTGGGTTCGATCGGGCCTTCGATCTCGCCTGTCTTCACAAATGTCACTGTCATTGCGTTCATGTCGACAGTCATGCTGTATTTTGCGCGGGCAAGTTTCCAGCAGTTGAAGTCAGAGATAACCATGTTATAAGCTGTGCCTGACTCAACAGCGAGGTCAGCCTCGGTTGCGCCATAGCGTACACCGCCTTCTACTGCCCAGTCAGTCATGACGCCGGTAGTGATGGTGATGTAGCCGTTGGCTGCTGTCACGTCAAAGTTTGCAGTGTAAACGCCGTCGGTACCGGTCATTTCGTTGTTGAACGCCCATGTGCCGGTGAGGTCGCCGCTCCAGTAGATTGTAGTGGGTTCGGGATCCTCGCCGCCATCTTTGACAAATTTCACTTTGAGGGTGTTGAGGTCCACAGTTGCGGTGTATTTGCCCGGAGTGAGAACCCAGCAGTTGTCGCTGCCGACTGACATATCATATTCTGTGCCCGATACAACGGTGAGGTCTTTTGAGGTTGCGCCATAGCGGAGGCCATCTTCTACATTCCAGTTAACGATTTTGCCGGTTGAGAAGGTGATGTAGCTTGCTCTTGTTGTTTCGATTGTAGCGGTGAATACGCCGTCGGTGCCTTCCATCTCGTTGTTAAACTCCCATGTGCCACCGGTGAGGTCGCCGCTCCAATACAATGTTGAGGGGGTGGGGAGAGGCTCGTCGCCGCCGACTTTAGTTACGGTCAGCTTCATAGCCTCGGGGTCGAATGAGAAGGTGTATGTGCCGGCTGTTGTGAGCGACCAGTTTGTACCCTCGATTTTTGCTGCCATCGGGGTGTCGAGTACAACGGCTGCTGCGCCTGCTGAGCTGATCCAGTCAACCTGTTTGCCGGTTGCTTTGTCATCCTTTCTGATGCCGAAGCTGCCACCGACAACAGTTACTTCCTCAAGTATCCATTTGCCGTCTTTCTCGGTCATGTTCTTGGTTACCCAGTTGCTTTCGTTGCCGGTGAATGCACTGCCGTGTACGCTGTAGCTATACTCTGCCGCTACGCTCTCACCCTCGATCAAAAGGGTTTTGGCAGTCGGGTTGAATGTCAGCACGGGGTTGTCGATATTATCATCCATGGTGATGTTACCGCTTGAACCGCCCACTGTGAGGTTGTAAAGTACACCAATCTTCAGTTTTGCCGAACCTCCGAAGTTGTAGTTGTCGTTGCTCCATGAACCATCGTTGATTTTGAAGCCTGAGGTCAGGGTGCCGTTGTAGTGGAGCACGTATGTGCCGTCACCTTGGTCGGTGAACTTGCAAGATGCCTGTTTGGTCGCCCAACCGTTGAAGCCACCGATCAGGTAGAAGTCAACAGCGTTTGCTGCGATTGCAACAAACATTGCCACTAACAATAAGTAAAATTTTTTCATGATTTAGTGAAAATGATATTTGTTAAGAAAATAAATTGTATGATTTTCAGTATCTTAGTCTCACATGGCAGTAGCTCACTTCTTAGGTATCGCGATTTATAGGTGTCATGCAGAGTGGCTGCAAAGATAGAGATTTTTTAACTGATTGTCAATATTTTTCCTATGCCGACCCCGACGCCCACCCGATACCCGACTTCGCAGCATACTTCGGGGCA
>CAZKYR010000131.1:0-4716 GCA_964557035.1 uncultured Bacteroides sp.
ATACGAGGAGCAGCCCCTCGAGGGAGGCGACACCCGCGTGGTGCTTCACCTGCCGGCACCCCTGGCTCCGGTGAAATGTGCCGTTATGCCGCTGGTGCGCAAAGACGGGCTGCCCGAGAAGGCACTCGAAATCGTCAACGACCTCAAGTTTGACTTCGCCACACGATATGACGAGAAGGATTCGATCGGCAAACGCTATCGCCGTCAGGATGCGATCGGCACCCCCTATTGCATCACCGTCGACCACCAGACGCTCGAGGACAACACCGTGACTCTGCGCGAGCGCGACTCGATGCAACAGACCCGCGTGGCCGTGGCCGACCTGCACAAACTCATACATGACAACGTGAGCATGAACTCGCTGTTGCGCAAACTCGGTTAACAAATCAACACACTGACAGATGAAACAAAAAAATTTGATTATACTCGGCGTCATCGTTGTCGTCGTGCTCATCTTTGGCTTTGGCGGCTGCTCGGCCTACAACGGCATGGTGTCGGCACAGCAGGATGTCGAGAACAAGTGGGCCAACGTGCAAAACGAGTACCAGTATCGCTATGACAAGATTCCCAACCTTGTCGAGACGGTCAAAGGGTATGCGTCGCACGAGAGCGAGACCTTGCAGGCTGTCACCAATGCCCGTGCCGGACTGCAGGAGGCATACGACAAGGCCGGCGAGGCTATGAACGAGGCATCTCCCTCGAGCGTAGCGGCTGACCAGGCTTCACAAGACCAACTCACCCGCGCTTTCAGCATATATGTCAACGCGGTCAAGGAGGCTTATCCCGACCTCAAGGCCAACACAAACTTCCTGGCGCTGCAAGATGAAATCAGCGGCACCGAGAACCGCATCTCGACCGAGCGCAAGCGCTACAACGACGCGGTGAGAGATTACAACGTGAGAATCAAGCGATTCCCGGCCAATATGTTTGCAGGCATGTTTGGTTTTGAGCCTTACGAACCGTTCAAAGCCGAACAAGAGGCTCAGAAAGCGCCCAAAGTACAGTTCTGACGTCATGAAAATCAACCTTCTCAGACTGCTCCCCCTCGCGGCCGGCCTCATGATCGTGGCGTCGGCGGCAGTGTCGTGCACAGGCGATGACGACTCATACTGGACCAAATATGCCGAGTGGCGCGAGGCCAACGAACAATGGCTCAACGAGATGGCGGCCAAGACCGATGGCACGGGGCGCAAAGTGTACACTCGCTGCGAAGCCCCGTGGAACTCTGAGGCATACGTGCTGTTGCGCTATTGCAACGACCGAGCCGAGACCGAGGGTAATCTCACACCGCTCTACACATCGACCGTCGACGTGTACTATGAGGGGTATGACTGCGACGGCAAGATGTTTGATTCGTCAAAAGGGAGTCAGACCTACGGCACTGACATCGCACGGTTTAAATGCTCAGAGGTCATCTCAGGCTGGACCATCGCCCTCGAAAACATGCGCGCCGGCGACTCAATCGAGGTGATCATTCCCTACGCACAGGGATATGGCTCCAACCTGACGGCGGCTCTCAAGCCTTATAGCAATCTGCGCTTCAACATCCGTCTGGTCGACATCCCCTACTATGAAATCAACGACTAAATTATTAGCTGCGATAGTGATAGCGCTCATGTCTGTGACGTGGGCGCTATCGTCATGCAGCAGAGCACAAAAGCGCACGCCTGTGCGCGCCAACACGCTGAGTGAGGCTCAGTTGCTGCATATCGGCGACTACAATGGCCGATATGTTCCGGTTGACATTGTAAACCCATGGGACACCACCGCGATGCTCTGCCGGCTGGCGTTGGTGCACCGCGACAGCATCGTGCCTGATGATGTAGACGGGCGCACCGTCGTGCGCACACCGGTCAAACGGTCGCTTGTGGCATCGGCCGTGCACGCCGCCGTCATCGACACATTGGGCGCACGCAAAGCCATCTGCGGCATGAATGATGTGGAGTATGTCAAACCGGGATCTGTCGCCGATGCCATTGCCCACGGCGAAATAGCCGACTGCGGCCAATCGACGTCGCCGTCACTCGAGCGAATAATCGTGGCCGCCCCCGAGGTGATATTGGCGACACCTTACCAAAACGCCGGGTATGGCGTGCTCGAACAGACAGGTGCCGTCATCATCCCCTGCGCTGACTACATGGAGGCGTCGCCGCTTGGCCGCGCCGAGTGGGTGAAACTGCTCGGACTGCTGTATGGGCGCGAAGAAGAGGCCGAGCGACGATTTGATGACACCCGCGAGAGGTACATGTCGCTCAAACAGCTTGCAGCCGAGGCACCCGAGCGGCCAAAGGTGCTCAAAGAAATGGTCACCGGAGGAGTGTGGTTTGTGCCGGGGGGGGCAAGCTATCAGGCACGACTGTTCGAAGATGCCGGTGGGGACTATCCATGGGCCGATGACACCAATGCCGGGTCGCTGCAGCTCGACTTAGCGGCCGTGTATGACCGCGCTGCCGATGTTGACCGCTGGCTGCTGTCAACCTACGGCTATCCGCTGACACTCGAGGGGCTGCGCAACGACAACCCGCTGTACACAAATTTTAAAGCTTACGGCAACGGAGGATGCTACTACACGGACAGTTCGACATCGCTGCTCTACGAGGAGACACCGTTTGCACCCCACCTGCTGCTGCGCGAATATATCAACATTTTCCACCCGGGACTGCTGTCAGGCGATGACGGCGTCCTGCGCTATTACAATCAGGTCAAATGACCGGCAAGCGTCGATATGCCGTCGTGCTGGCCGTCACCATCGCACTCATCCCCGCGCTGCTGGCCGCATGCCTTCTTTGCGGGTCGGTGAGCCTGTCGGCATCTGACGTTTGGCACGCACTGACCGGCGCACCGACCGACAACCCGGCGGCATCGCTGATAGTGACTCAGACACGCCTGCCGATGGCCTGTACGGCCATGCTCGCGGGCGCGGCACTGTCGGTGGCCGGACTGATGCTGCAGACATCGTTTGACAATCCGTTGGCAGGTCCCTCGATCTTAGGCATCTCATCGGGCGCATCGCTCGGCGTGGCCGTCGTGATGTTAGGTTTCCCCGCTCTCGTAGCCGCCGGCGGAGGGCTCTATGCCGCGTCAATCGCCGGCGCCCTTGTCGGCGCGGGCGTCATCCTGCTGCTGCTCATATCGCTCGCTTCTACTCTACGGAGCGCCACGATGCTGCTGATTGCAGGCATCCTGGTGAGTTACCTCACATCATCAGCCATCTCACTGCTCAACTTTTTTTCGACCCAGGAGGGGGTACACTCCTACGTCATCTGGGGTCTGGGCACATTCGCGGCCACCACGCCCGGGCGCACTCTTGCAATGGCAATCGTGACACTGCCGCTGACAGCACTGTCGCTGCTGACCGTCAAGCCGCTCAACGCGCTGCTTTTGGGCGAACGCTATGCCATGTCGGTCGGCGTCAATCTGCGCCGCGACCGCACAGTGATACTCACCATTGCGGGCGTCCTGACAGCTGTCGTGACAGCCTTTTGCGGCCCTATCGGATTTATCGGTCTGGCGGTGCCCCACATCGCCCGCCTGGCAATAGGCACGGTCGACCACCGGCGTCTGCTGCCGCTGACACCGCTGTGCGGCGCCGTGGTGACGCTGCTGTGCGCATGGATCAGCACGCTGCCGGCATCGGGAGTACTGCCTGTCAATGCGGTCACACCCATCGTCGGCATCCCCGTCATTCTCTTCATCATCCTCAAACGTCGCTCAATCTACTATCTCAGATGACTCCACTTGTGTGTGCACATGACCTCGCGGTCGGATATGACGCCGCGTCGCCCGTTTTAAGCGGTATTACGCTCAATCTTTATGCCGGGAGTCTCATCGCATTGCTCGGCGCAAACGGACGCGGCAAATCGACTCTTATGCGCACAATGGCGGCTTTGCAGCCACCATTAGCCGGCACAATCTGCGTCGCCGGCAAAAATCTGTTTGAACTCAAACCGCTGCAACGCGCCGGATTGGTGAGCATCGTCACGACCGACAGCACCTCGTCAGGCCTGACCGTTGCCGAACTGACATCACTGGGACGTCACCCGCACACCGGTTTTTTTGGACGTCTCAGCGACGAAGACCGCCGCATAACAGATGAAGCGATCGCCGCCGTAGGGATGTCTCACATGGCCGACCGCCGCATCGGTACACTCAGCGACGGAGAGCGTCAAAAAGTGATGATAGCGCGTGCGATTGCCCAGGACACGCCGCTTATATTACTCGACGAACCGACAGCATTTCTCGACGCTGCCGCACGCATAGAGGTCTCCAACCTGCTGCGCGAAATCGCGCACACGCGCCAACGGCTCATCATCATGTCGTCACACGACATCAACACTGCCGTGACCCTCAGCGACCAACTGCTGTTAGCCATGCCTGACGGCACACTGCGCCACGGCACGCCGGCCGAACTCGAGTCAACAACCCGGGCACTCCCCTCGCTGTTTGCCGACCGCCACGTGACCTACGACCCACAGCTTCACACATTCAAGTCGCTCTAACATAATTGGAGAAATTGGAATAATTGGAGTTATTAGAATAATTGGAGCTATTGGAATAATTGGAGCTATTGGAGCTATCTGAGCTATTTGTGTTATCAGTTTGCTCCGATAGCTCTGATTGCTCCAATAGCTCCAATTGCTCCGATTGAGCTTTGCTTTGCTGACGGGGGTATATAAAAAGTTAGCGGCCCGGTGTGTCCGGGCCGCTTGATAGGGG
>CAZKYR010000132.1:0-4676 GCA_964557035.1 uncultured Bacteroides sp.
GTGCCGTAGAGTGAGATATGTCGCTCCTGTGTCGATGCTGATAGTCGTCTGTTTCCTGAGTGCTTTTGTCTCGGGATTTCTGCCTGCTGATCCTCCGGGTGAGATAATAGAAACGGGGACCGATCGGCTTCCGTTATTCTACAGAATTATGCTTTCAATTGCGGATTTCATCATGGACAGCATGATAGTCCGTAATCTCACCATCTACATTCCGGCACTATTGGCAATCCCGATAGTGTATTCGGGAGCCGGGGCGAGGAAATATAACATTGCCGAATATTTCACCGCGATGATCTATATGACCTCGGCGTTTCTCATCTTTGGCATCATCACAAGCCCGCTTTCATTTTTGTCAGAGGCTTTGTATTCCGACCTTGAGATAGCCTATTCCATACTCATCAGTTCGATGGCGATGTACAAAGCCTTCAGGATTGAGTCTGTCAAAAAACGCATCGGTTTTTTCTCGCTCTATATTATCGTATCAGTATTTTTATATATGCTCATCATGCTGGGAGTGGCGCTCCTCCTGGTATTATGTCAGGACAACATGTAAGACAAGTTCTAAATCCACGGCACATACGGCGAGTTACGGCATCAGCTCAAGGTTGAATCCGTGGCTCGCTTCTTTTACGGACAGTCGGTGCCGGACGGTGGCCGTCAGGTCGGCAGGGCGTGTGGGGATGTTGATAAAATGAGGCTAAAAAGAGTGGGCCTTTGTAAAATTCTTATACAAAAATTTGCTAACTTTGCCCGACAATTCTGAGACAGGATCTTATACCATGACAATGGTCGCTGTTGACAATTTTAATCTTTTTACACTTCTCGTATGATCACATTTATGGTTGTCGTGTTTGTGATAGGGTATCTCTTGATTGCCCTCGAACACGTCTTGAACATCAACAAAGCCACATTTGCTCTGATGATGAGCGGCATACTGTGGGCGGGTTACTCTGTTTTCACTCACGACCCGACATTGTCCGAGGAGCTCGTCGTGGCCCTGGGTGATACGTGCGAGATCGTGATTTTTCTCATCGGCGCCATGACCATTGTCGAGCTGATTGACCGGTATGGCGGATTTAATATCATTGTCCGCAATATTCATGCCTCTGACAAGCGGGGACTGATGTGGGTGATGGCTTTTGTGGCCTTCTTTTTGTCGAGTATCCTCGACAACATGACCACCACCATCATCATGGTGATGATGCTGCGGCGCATGATAGCCGACGCCAAGGAGCGATGGATCTTTGCATGTGTCATCGTGCTGGCGGCCAACAGCGGCGGCGCATGGTCGCCCATCGGCGACATCACCACCATCATGCTGTGGATGAAGAACTATGTGTCGTCGGTCGACCTGATCGTCAACCTCATTCTGCCGTCGCTCGTGGCGATGATAGTGCCCACGTGGATCGCTACGCGCTACATCTCCTCGGGTCCTGTCGAGGCGCTCAACTCTAACGACCACCGCATCGGCTATGAGATGTCACAGCACCATCCGCGACTGTCGATGTTGATACTGGTCTGTGGTGTTGCCGGTCTGCTGTTTGTGCCGGTGTTCAAGTCAATCTTCCACCTGCCTCCCTACATGGGCATCCTCATCTCGCTCGGCACCCTGTGGCTGTTGACAGAGCTGTTAGTACGAAAATATAAGCTCGACGGCAAGATCGAGGGCCGCATATCGCAGGTCGTGCGTCACATCGACATGTCGACGATCCTCTTTTTCTTAGGCATCCTCCTGTCGGTGTCGGCGCTCCAGCAGGCCGGTATCCTCAACCATCTTGCCCTGTGGCTCGACTCGACATTCCACCAGCCGTACATCATCAACGGCATCATCGGCATTCTCTCGTCGATCATCGACAATGTGCCGCTTGTGGCCGCTTGCATGGACATGTATCCGGTGATGAACGATGCGATGGTCGCCGCTTCGGCCGACCCATCGTGGGCCGCGCTGTTTGTCGAGGACGGCTTGTTCTGGCACCTGCTGACATTCTGCGCCGGTGTGGGCGGTTCGCTCCTCATCATCGGTTCGGCTGCCGGTGTGGTTGCTATGGGCATCGAGAAAATACCTTTCCTCTGGTACGTGCGCAAGATCACCTGGCTGGCCTTTGCGGGTTACATCGCCGGCATGATCATGATCTGGATTGAGTCGATTTTCCTCCCGTCGCTGCCTGTCATCTGATAAACGTGTGACAGACTACAATAATGCGCCGCCCTGATACATTGTGATGTGTCAGGGCGGCGGTGTGTTAAGGGTGTCTTTCCAGGCGTTTGAATGTGAGATGTGCGTTTATCAGTCCGGTGATTCGTTTGCGATCATGGTGAGCTTGAATGTCTCGGCACCATAGTATGCATCAGGCCAATCGGGCAGGTAGATGGTCTTGCGGCAGATCTCGCCCTCTTGTGTCGGGAACACGCTGCCCCATTCCATCGGGGTGATGGGCTCGAGGATTGCCGCCTGTGAGGCTAAGACGTTGCCGTCTTTGTCATATATCTCGATACCGACACCGGCTTTAGTGCTTCCATACTCATACTCTGACGAGATGCGTTTGAGTTCTACCTGCACGTTATTAGAGACGGTCGGGAACTTGTATTCCTTGTCAATTAACTCAAAATGGTTGCCTAAATTACCTTCAATTTTTGTTGTGACCGGTTTCAGGGCCTTCGGAAACTCTTTTTCTTCTGCTTTCTCCTGGGTTTTTGAGCAACCGCATAGCATGCCTATGGTGATAATGGCTGCGGTTAAGATTAATGATGCTTTTTTCATACAGATTGGATTTGATTATTGTTGCACAAAGATAGTCATTGTACGACAATAATTTTCGTTCCAAAATGTTCCATTATCGTGCGCAGCGCTCCGTCTAAGTGATCTCAGAGCGTGTTTCAAATGAAAAATCAGCGGCGCGGGGACTGTTCTGTGCGATGATCGATGTGGTCGAGCCAGTAGCCCGGTTTGGCGCGGTAGGTGCGCCGGCGTCCATTGCGGTCAATGCTGATTCCCGGGACGTCCGTGCTGTCGCATTGGTCGGGCTGATACTCGGCCGTGGTGCCTTCGCGGTCGCTGAAATGGTAGAATCTGTTGCCCATCGACCCTTCGAGCTCCAGGGTGCCGTAGAGGGTGAGGGTAGGCTGTCCCGACAGGTCGTCCTCGGCCGTGTAGCCTGCCAGACGATAGACCTGCGGGTCGGTGTCGCGCTTGAGGTCGATGCGAAAGATGACCCGGTTGACGGTGTCGACGACGCATGCTGCCGGAATCCATCCGTCGCGCAGCGCGGGCGACAGGGTCTGCAGCTCGGCTGTGCGCAACGAGTCGAGCATCTCAGACTCGCGCTGAGACACATATTCGATGCTGTACACACGTCCGTTGTCGATGTGCATGTATTGGCCGTCGTCGAGCGTTGTGCCGCGCCATCCGTCCTCGTGCCAGGCGGTGTCGGGCGCCTGCGCGATCGTCTGCTTGAGATTTTGGTCGACCAACGTGCTGTAGTAGCCGGTCATGGCCTCTTTGTTCTCCACATCGCGCAGAGGGTAGGGGCGGGCGATGGGATAGTACATCAGTTCGGCAAACTCGACGCTGTCGTCGTTGAGGATGCACTCGGCCACCGGCCGCACTTCGGGGGGGAGATCAGGACGTTCGATGCGGCTTTTCTTGTCCGAGCAGGCGGCGACGCTGAGGGCACAGGCGAGGGGTAATATGAGAAGTGTAGTTTTCATCAGCTTGGTGTGTGAGTTGGGATGTAGAGTGAATCAAATTCTTCTTGGCGGCGGCGTTTGAGCTGGCTCAGCACTTTGCCGTTGGCGCGGCAGTGAGAGAGATAAGAACTCCGGATGTCGCGGTCGCCAGCGGCGAGTTTTTTATACACTGACGACTTGGCTACCGTGCCGGTGCCGCAGTTATATGCCAGGGCGGCGAGGATGAGGCTGTCCTGACCGAATGACCGGTAGCGTTCGCACAGTTTCTCAAGGTCCTCGCGCAGCAGTGCGTCAGCCTGAGCCTCGGTGAGGTTGGAGCCTCTTTTATATTTGTCGCCTGCAAAGACCATGTGCCCGTATCCGATGAGGCGCCCTTTGTTGCGGTGCAGGCCCTCATATTTTTTGATGATTGACACGGCGGTCTCAAATTCCTTGCTATACACCTTTTCGGCCGTGGCCGAGTCTGACAGGGCCACAGGGATGGTGAGCGCAAGCAGAGCCACCCAAAGCAGCCCTCTGAGCGAGCGAGTGGCATGCGCCGGTCGATTTGTTTTTTTGTTTTGCATAATCATTAATATAACAACCGAACCGGCCATAGTGTTGCGCGCCGCCTTGTGCCCCGGGATGCATGGGAAGAGACGGGCAAAATGAAGCGAGGGCGCGTCATGGCTGAGCATGGCACACCCTCGCTGTTAAAGGTTGACGTGATTACTCGGCTTTGTCTTTGCTGCCGAGAACGTTTTCGATTTTGTGTTTGTAGAGTTTCTCCATCTCGTCGCGAGCCGGGCCGAGATATTTGCGGGGGTCAAACTCGGCGGGCTTGGTGGCGAACACCTCGCGGATGGCGGCTGTCATTGCCAGACGGCTGTCAGAGTCGATGTTGATTTTGCAGACTGCCGATTTGGCTGCCTTGCGGAGCTCTTCCTCGGGGATGCCGATGGCGTCGGGGAGCTTGCCGCCATATTTGTTGATGATCTCGACATACTCCT
>CAZKYR010000133.1:0-4673 GCA_964557035.1 uncultured Bacteroides sp.
GGCAATGGACGAGCAGCCCTTGAATGCCGGTATACTTGGCCTTGCAACCCATAGGACGTGCGGCACGCCATGTCGCCATGGCGCCCGGTGGGCTCTTACCCCGCCTTTTCACCCTTACCGTCTGTCGACGGCGGTTGTTTTCTGTCACGCTTCCCGACCGTTACCGACCGCTTCCACTTTAAGAAATATGGTGCTCTGTGTTGCCCGGACTTTCCTCAAACATCTCTACACACAGTGTGCGGATGTCAGCGACGAGCCGCCCGGCCTCCTCCGTTGATGAGTGCAAAGTTACGACTTTTTTTAGAGAAAGCTATGCCCCGGGACAATTATTCGCACATCCGACGCCGCTCTGGCGTGTCTCAATCATATCGTTGGTCATCTTTGTCGGCCTTGTCATAGTTCTTATAGAGAATGCCGCAGATTACCAGCAAGATGCTGTCGGCCACAAAGAGCCAGTCGCTGATTTCATACCCGCACAGCTTGAGTGTCAGCTCAGCCGCGAGAACTATAAGGCAGACAATCACCAATATTCTAAAATAGGATTTTTTTCTTGCGTTATCGGTTTTCATTTCGCAGATTGTGAGTTAAATGGGGGCTCGTTGGCCGACAGTCAGAGATTTTGGTCGAGCATGGCATCGGCGACCGTGAGCGCAGTCATGGCGGCGACCACGGGGACAGCCCTGATGACGACGCAGGGGTCGTGGCGTCCCGGTGTCTTGACGATGACGGGACGGCGCTCGCGGTTGACGGTCAGCAGCGGACGCGCCAGCGAGGGTGTGGGCTTGAATGCAACACGAAATGTGATGTTTTCGCCATTTGAGATGCCACCCTGTATGCCGCCCGAGTGGTTTGTGGTGGTGTGCATGCCGCGCGGATCGTTGGGGGCGGGCGACCACTCGTCGACAACCTGCGAACCTCGCACGTGCGACATGCCGAATCCATCCCCTATCTCAAACCCTTTGACAGCGTTGATCGAGAAGATGGCCGCCGCCAGTCTCGACGACAGCTTGTCAAACATGGGCGAGCCGACACCTGCGGGAACTCCGCGTACCACACACGACACGACGCCTCCGACGCTGTCGCCGACCTCACGGGCACGACGAATGCGGTCGGCCATACGCTGTGCCGGTATCTCGAGCGGACATCTCACAGCATTTGAATATATCTGCTCGTCGGTGGGCACGACCGAGCCCATGTCGGGGAGACGTACACGCTCGATGCGCGAGGTGTAGGCGGCGATATTGATGCGGCGCGTAGCGAGCCATTGCATGGCGATTGCGCCTGCGACGACGATTGCCGCCGTCCAGCGTGCCGACGAGCGTCCTCCGCCGCGCCAATCGCGCATGCCGTTGTAGCGTGCCTCGTAGGTAAAATCGGCATGACAGGGGCGATAGGTGTCGCGCAGCCGCTCATAGTCGCCGGTGCGGCGGTTGACGTTGCCGATAGTGAAAGCTATCGGGGCACCCGTGGTGCATCCATCCATCAAGCCGGACAAAAAGGTCACCTCGTCGGGCTCGCGACGGGGCGAGGTGAGCTCAGACGCTCCCGGACGGCGGCGGTCGAGCCACAGCCTGATATGCTCCATGTCGATTTTAAACCCGGCCGGCATGCCATCGATGACGCCGCCTATCACAGGCCCGTGCGACTCGCCAAATGTGGTAAATCGCAGGCAATTACCTATACTATTCATCTTCGGTTGTGTCTTGTTGGTCTTTGATAAGGTCGCACACTTGGGCGCCGACATAGTTGATCAGGTCGGCGGGACTGACCTCGATCTGCAGGCCGCGTTGTCCGGCACTCACAAAAATCGTGTCAAAATCGACTGCTGTGTCATGAAAAAAGGTCGCGAACCGCTTGCGCATCCCCACGGGCGAGCATCCGCCGCGTATGTAGCCCGTCAGAGGCAAGAGCTCGCGCATCGGCAGCATGGCCGCCCGCTTCGCGCCCGACACACGGGCCGCTTTTTTCAGATCAACCTCCGCATCGCCCGGCACTACGCACACGATGTAGCCCGCACGGTCGGTCTCGAGGACCAGAGTCTTGAACACACGTCTGATGTCCTCATCGAGCTGTTGCGCGACATGCGTGGCCGCCAAATCGTCAGGGTCAAATTCATATGGGACGAGACGATACTTGATCGAGGCTTTGTCGAGAAGCCGGGCGACATTTGTTTTGTTAACATTCATCTTTAACATATGCAAAGATAATGATATTTTTTTAAAAATGTTTGCAAAATCAAAAATATGTGCATACTTTTGCAATGCTAACGGACGACTTCCGCTCCAAACCTATGTTTATTTTTTAACATCCGGGCATTCATTCAAACCATGGAAAACGCCCGGCCTACTTACTTAACAAAAAACCTTTTAATGAAAAAATCTCTACTCTTCACCCTCATGCTGACAGGCGCAGCCATCGGCGCATCAGCCCAATCAAAAGTGTATGGCGACCTGGTGTTGACCAACATATCGGCCAACGGACGCTACGCCGCATCGCAAGACAACGGTTGCGTGACACTGATTGATTTAGAAACCGGCGAACAGACCACGTTCATGGGCAACGAGGCCGGCGACCTGTACTACGGCGTCGGCAACGGTCGGGCTATCAGCTCAGACGGCATCGTTGTGGGCAGTACCAATGTGTCAAACGCAGCCTATTGCAAAGCCGGCGTGTGGACGGTGCTTCCCTTGCCTGCCGACATGTCATTCGGCTCTTACTCAGCCAACGACATCACTCCTGACGGCTCTCTGATTGTCGGCGATGCCGGCAGCGGTGACATGCTCGACGAGAGTGAGCCGATGTGCTATCCCTGTGTGTGGTATCGTCTTGAGGACGGCTCGTACAGCGTGCCCGAGATGCTCCCATGCCCGACGCTCGACTTTTCGGGACGTGTACCTCAATACATCACCGCCGTGTGCGTGTCAGACGACGGCAACCGCGTCTTGGGACAGATCCGAGACTTCATGGGCTATCAGCACGAGCCGGTGCTCTACACCCGCGATGCCGACGGCAAATGGTCTTACAAAAAAATGTGTACCGACCTCATCAACCCCAACAAGCTCACACTGCCTCCTTATCCCGGTGATGCCCCCACACCTCCCGACGGCAAAGAATACCTCACTGATATTGAATATCAACAATATCTCGACGCCGAGAAGGCCTACTCGCAATACTCTGACAACTATCCCAACGTAGAGGATTATGCCACTGATGACGAACGTCTTGACTATGAAGATGCAGTGGAGGAATACAACGCCGACCCATACTCTCATCCCTACCCCTTCCTGGTTGACTTTTTGGGAGCCGAGAGCCGCGCCGCATATGACAAAGCACTCGCCGACTATTATAAAAACATGCCCAAATATCCGGAGTATGTCGACTTCATGTCACCCGAAAAAGCCGACGAGTACAGAGCTGCCGAGCTCGAATATGAGCACGACTATGCGATTTGGGAGGAGGCTTATATAGCGTTTGTCGATGTATATGGCAAAATCATGGCCGACTCGCCCATCTTTGAGTTCAACACCATCTCAATCTCGTCAAACGGCCGCTACGCCGCCACCACAAGCGCATATGACGTCGTAGACCCTGACACCGAGGGTATCACCACATTCAGCGACCCTTACATAATCGACCTCGACACCGACACGGCCACAAAATATGAGAGCGAAGTGCTGTTGCGCGCCAACACCGTCTTTGACGACGGCACGGCGATCGCCGTTGCTCCGGCCGTTGCTCCGCGAGTGTGGAACACAGCATACGTACTGATGGAGCCGACAGGCAAATTTGAGCCGCTCCACACAGTCCTCGCCACTGTCAACCCGGCAGCTGACAACTGGATCAAACAAAACATGGTGCACGATGTAGAGAGCTATGACGAAAACTATCAGCCCTACATCATCCACGACTGCTATGTCACCGGCAATCCCAAAGCATCGGCCGACAAGAGCCGCATCATCACCTACACAGAGAACGTATGGGACTTCTCGGGTGGCTCGGCATCATACTACAGCTATCTTATCGACGACGCGCTCTCGGGTGTCGACACGATCGCCGATGACGTCGTTGCCCCCGCTGATGCGACACCGGTCTACTACACCCTGCAAGGCATCCTCACAGCCAACCCTGTCAAGGGTCAGCTCTACATCAAAGTCACAGGCAACACTGCCACCAAAGTGATTTATTGATTCTCATAGAACAACTGTATACCAAGAGCGTGTCAGACAGACGTTTGGCACGCTCTTGCCATTAACGCATCCCCGCGTAACAAAATGCCGTAGGATATTGCACTCGTCATTGACAATGATTTGAGTGCAAAATCACGAACCCTCTTGATTTTCTGAAGTTTTAGTGTTATCTTTGCAATCTCAAACGATAAAATTATGGCATTACCGATAGCATCCATGCCGGTTCTTACCGGAGAAGTAGCTCAGAGATTTGAGTCTGAGGCTCAGGCCAACTATCAGAGAAGTCTCAATCGTACGGAGCAAGAAAAAAAAGTTGAGGACGAAGCACTCGAAAGAGGATTCTCCAAGTTGCGTCGTATGTTGAACAAAGCACATCTCGGCGATAAATGAGTTTTTTAGAGGATAAATGCACTCTATTTCACCTCACCGCCCCGGAGGAGATAGATGGCTTTTCGTGTGGAGATTCTGATTTAGATGAATTCTTCA
>CAZKYR010000134.1:0-4669 GCA_964557035.1 uncultured Bacteroides sp.
CTCTGAGGGCGCAGGCGCCGTTTCGGTGGCCGCTGTCATGGCCGGCAAGCTCCCCATCGCCGGCAAAAAGGTGGTGTGTCTCGTCTCGGGCGGCAACATCGACGTCACCAACCTCAACCGCGTCATCACACGCGGCCTCACCGTGCAAGGCCGATTGGCGACATTCACCATCGAGGTCAGCGACGAGCCCGGCACCCTCTCGCAAGTGTGCGCCCTGATAGCCGACCATGGCGGCAACGTCCTGTCGGTCACCCACGAGAGACTCACCGATGCCTCATCGATCAACAGCTGCAACATCCATCTCGAGCTCGAGACCCGCAACTGCGAGCACATCCAGACAATCAAAAAGGCGCTCACCGACGCCGGCTTCCGCGTCCTCTGATCGCACCGCCACCCCACCGCGATTGCCCCGCAGCCCACGATTGCCCCGCAGCCGCTGGTGTAGCAACGCCGTCGCGCACATCAAAACGCGACAGCGCACGATACAATCGCCTTAGCGGTTGACATATCACAACCGCGCATGATAAAAAATGGTCGTCCCACCCGGGCGACCATTTTTTTTGCACCCACTCCGTCAGACCATTTTTTTGCATCCATCCCACCCCGTCCGATCATTTTTTTGCATCCACCCCACCCCGTCCGACCAGTCCGACGAGTCAGACTTACAAGCATTTACATCCGCGAAAGAGTAGGGACGCACGGCTCGTGCGGCGGGCAGGCCCCGTGGCCATTATGCCATCCGGATGGGAAAGCGCCGCGTTGGCTACGCCAACGCACTCAATTCCTTGATTATCTGGCGGACGCACGAACCGTGCGTCCCTACTACACGTCTGATAGTCAATGGGTTAGATATGCAAAGTCAGTTGTTTTTGTCTTGGCGCGGCATCTTCAGATGACGCATCCTCCAGTCGGCACAAGGGCTGCGGGGCGATGCCCCGCGGCCATTATGCCATCCGGATGGGAGGACGCACGTGCCGTGTTCCATCAGGACCTCACATGGGAGTAGACATGGTTGCGAATGGCCGTGAATTTTGTGGATTGAAAAAAACTTGTTAACTTTGTGGCGATTAACGTCTGCAGTAGCCCGGAGGGGCTTGTGGGCGGGATGACATTTTAAATTAGCGTTTATTGACGCTCTGTTCTTGACTCTTAAGAATCTCGCAAATTCTCTTGCCCAACACAGGGCATTCCATTCGTCAAAGAGCATAGCAACGACAGACGCGCACAGGTGTATGATCACATATTCCGCACTGCCGGAATACTGTTCATATATACTTGCGTGGGCTACTGCGTTGCTTGTCTTGACGAAGGGGCAATGCGAGAGCCTTTAAGAGTGGGACAAGCAACAATGAAGACTCCCACGCTTTTTTTGTATATATCTCATTGTGAGATATGTAATGTCTCAACGGGAGTTATTGTAACATGGAGATTAAATCAAATCTACAATAACACTAAATGAGATGACCTCAATTTGTTACAACATTATGCCGGCTTTGGCGGCAAAAGGGATTGTCGATGTGGAGACATCGGCACGGACTGTCATGTCCCCACCGTCTGAAAAACATGAATATAAAATCAAAACCTAATCACTATGCAGTCATTTAACAGGCTATTTCTACTGATTTCATTCTTTACGACTCTTTCACTATCATCAGGTGCTATGGGAGGCAAATGTGGCACCGGCCTCACCTGGCAACTTGACGACAGCGGAAATTTGGTCATAACCGGTCAAGGGGAGATGAATGATTACTCATACGATGATGCACCATGGCGCGCAGACTTGGTTTATACGGTCGAACTGAGCGACGGCATCCGCTCAATCGGTCGCAATGCCTTTGCCAAAACACGAATTGTGAGCATCACTCTGCCAGCCGGGCTTGAGAATATAGGAGAGGGAGCGTTCAAAGACTGCCGTGCGCTTGCCTCTATCACCATCCCGTACGGCGTGACTGCTATCGGCAAAAATGCCTTTGCAGGATGCGATGTGATCCCCAAGGTTATCATTCCGGCATCGGTGCGCACCATTGGTGAACGCGCATTTGCCAAGTGTAAATCATTGACCGAGATCTCAGTGCCATCGCGTGTAACGAGCATCGGCAAGGATGCGTTCAAGGGTTGTGACAACGTCAGCACTCTGCTTGAGATTCCCGATTTTGTCACTGTCACTAACTATCAGCAATATGGCTTTTCAAGAAGCATTATTGACAAATATTATCAAAGCTCGATTACCCAGAGTGCTCAGCCGGCGCAAAATGAGGCCAAGGCACAGACAAAATCTGAAAACACCTCGCTTACGGACAAACCGGCCGCCGGACTCGCTTACGGGCTGTCAGATGTCGATGCACCCCTACCCGACCGTCCACGCAGCAACTCCAACACCTTTGCATTTATCATCGCTAACGAAAATTACACACACTTCGCCGATGTGCCTTTTGCGCACAATGACGGCACATCGTTTGCGACTTATTGCCGTTCGGTGCTCGGACTCCCGGATGCAAACATAAACCTGTATGAAAACGCGACTTGGGGTACAATGAAAAATGCGATGAACTATCTGAGCGACATCGACGATGCCTACAATGGCGACATCAACGTGATTTTTTACTATGCCGGCCATGGCGCACCGACAGACGACACCAAAGAATCGATGCTGATACCTGTCGATGCGGGCAAGGTTGACAAAAGCCTGTGTTACGCCCTCGACCACCTTTATGACGAGTTGTCTAACCTCAAAGCAAACTCGGTCATGGTCTTTCTTGATGCATGTTTTAGCGGCCCGGCACGCGACAACTCCATGATCGAGCAGGCACGCAAAATTGCGCTTGTGCCCAAGCAGACGACCCTTAACGGCAATCTTGTCGTGATCTCGGCAGCCTCAGACGACCAGACTGCATGGCAGTATAGCGAACAGGGGCATGGCCTGTTCACATACTTTTTGCTTAAAAAGCTGCGCGAGACCGGTGGCGACGTATCACTTGGCGAGCTGTCAGAGTACATTTCGTCAAACGTATTGCAGACCTCGGTTGTAGTCAACCGCCGTCGTCAGACGCCATCTGTCTCAGCGTCACCCGCATTGGGACAACGGTGGCGCACATGGACAGTCAAATAACACCTACTCAGCACTTTAATCATTATATTAATTCTATAAAAATGAAACGAATTTTATTAGCGTTCATCACTATTGCAATGCTTGGCTGTCTTGCAGCCAACGCACAATCGGCCAATCGCAAAGGCTTTTTTGTCGATCTGCGAGGCGGGGGTGTGATGGGTACAGTCTATCAATCAGACGAAGAAGTTGTTAACGAATACATGAAAGGTGGGTTTGACCTCGGCTTAGGCGCGGGCTATCGTTGGGCGACCTCAAAGAGCTGGGCCGTGCAGGCCAAAATTGATTTGTCTGATAATTTATCAGCACCGAGCGATTATAAGGGTGATTTGTTATCGCTGGCTGCACTTTTGGGGGTGCGTTGGACATCGTCTGATTTTGCCAACAACAAAAGCGCTTTTGTCGGCGTTGGAACAGGCTTTGGATTAAATCCGCTCGCCTACGACACCGGTGTATATGTACCGATAGAGATAGAAGTCGGCATAAATCTAACCAATAAAATTGCAGTAGGCGTTTTCGTTCTCCCTAAAATCTATATCGCTGGCTCAGTCGATAGATGCTCATACGAGGTTAATAATTATACTTATTATGATTATGCCTACCTTGACTTCAAATCTAATGCTACTGCAGGTTTAAAATTAAGCTACCGATTCTAAACAATTTAATATTTTAAAAATAAGATGATTACCAAAAACTTTTATATCCTTTTCGCTGCGCTGCTGATGGCGTTTGCGACCTCATGCACAGAGTTTGCCCCTAAAGATGAGCCATCCACCCCCGGGACGCCCGAGCAACCGGGCAACCCCGATACGCCATCCGTGCCTACCGAGTCAGGGGTTGTCATTACTGAGGGTGCGGTTGACCTTGGGTTGTCTGTTAAATGGGCTGCATGCAACCTTGGTACAGAATACTGCTATAAAGTAGGTAAAAGCTACAAGTGGGGAGACCAACGCACTGACTGTCTGCTCGATATTTGCGGCACTACATACGACCAAGCCACCGCGGAGCTTGGCGAAGGTTGGCAACTTCCGTCTTACGAACAAGCCAAAGAGCTCACAAAGAAATGCCATTGGAAAGCAGGCCAATATAGAGGAGAAAACGGATATATTGTTACCGGGCCGTCCGGGAATGCAATTTTTATTCCTTTTTACTATTACTATGGAAATCCTCATGGATACTTATGGACCGGCACATGTGATGTAACAACAAATCAGGCATATTATATGCATCTGTCTACACATGAATTGGAATTAGTGGGTAGAAATTATGAGAGATACATTCGTCCGGTTTATGTCGGCTCATAAGGCAAAATTGACATAATTAACTAATCTATAAAACACACATCAATGAACAAAGGCAACCACTGAGCGATAGTGGCTGCCTTTGTCGTTTGTTACTATATGTAACCCGCTAAAGGGGCGGGGGCGGGGTGTGTCAGTTTTTGTCGCCGTGGAGGGACTCTTTGGCATCGGCGGGAGCGGCGTCGACGCGCTCGAGGCCGCGGTGGCGCAAGAGGGCGTCTACCGAGGGCTGGTGGCCGCGGAACTTGACGTAGAGCACCAT
>CAZKYR010000135.1:0-4472 GCA_964557035.1 uncultured Bacteroides sp.
GGCTGGACCGCACCGGTTGTTCCGGTTTGTCCTCCCGCCGAGAACTGCGACGCTTATCGCGCACGTCTCCAGGCTGCCGATGCACGCATCGCCGACCTCGAAGCTCAGCTCCGCGACTGCCTCAACCGTCCGGTTCAAAAAGAGATTGTTAAAGAGGCCGACGGCCCCTTGGCTACTATCTACTTCCCCATCAACGTTTCGACCCTCACCTCTACCGATCGCAACGTCCTCAAGGCTGTTGCAGGCGTGATGACATCACACCCCGACAAAGTTTATTCGGTGACAGGTTGGGCCGACAACTACACCGGCAACAACACCATCAACACACGTCTCCGCAAAGCGCGTGCTGCAAGTGTTGAGGCTCAGCTCAAGAAAAACGGCGTGCCCGCATCGCAGCTCGAAGTTGGCATCAACGATGGCAACCTCTGCGACCTCGGCGAGAAATATGTCGCTCTCGACCGCGCTGTCACAATCACCGAGAAATAATCTTCACCTGATTTTAACCTGATACGGGCGGGTGTGTCATGCAAAGTGGCACACCCGCTCAGTTTTTGAGCTTCATTTTATTTTTTGTTCTTCGATATATTGTTCGGCATTACAATGGTTAGTTATGTCAACTGATGCCGGCTATAATCTCACATCGCGATAGGGGATGCCACCGGGGGGAGAGACAACAAAGGCGCGCCAATTTGATGCTTGGCACGCCTTCAATGTATGTAGAGGGTCAGGTCTTAAAGGACTGTCTTTTAGTCTGCGAGAGAAACGATAATCTCTTTGGCATCCTCGGGGTCAACATTGATTACAAGTTTACCCTCGCGAGCGAGCCAACCGATGGCAGCATACACTTCTTTTTCGTTTTTGAGTTTCGCTACCTTTTTGAGCTGTTTTACACCAAGTGCATCGGCTTCGCTAAGTGCGTTCCACACCTGGCCTGCCCAAACTCCGATTAATTCTGCGTTCATTGTTTTGTAATTTTTAGTTGTTAGACAAATGTTTAGTATCTCTTGTTAAATATAATGAAAAATGATGCAAAAAAGTTGCTTATTGTCATCTAATTTTGTGCAAAATTAGCTAAATTATTTTAAATCTGCAACTTGATTGACCAAATTATTTGCCACAGCGAGTTGGGTGTTATTCTAATATATTGATTTCCAAAAGTTTATATATTTGTATTTTTCTTTGCCTTTTATTGATAAATTTGTTGTATCTTCGCATAAAATTTGAACGATGACAGGAAGAGTTATAAAAAATACCGGCAGCTGGTATGTTGTCCATCCTGATGACGGCTCGGTTGACGTGAATTGTAAGGTCAAAGGTAATTTTCGCATTCGCGGCATCCGCACCACTAATCCCGTAGCCGTCGGCGACCGTGTCAGCGTGTCGGTCAATCCTGACGGCACAGGTTTTATCACTCACATAGAGCCGCGTCGCAACTACATCATCCGTCGCGCCAGCAACCTGTCAAAAGAGTCGCATATTCTTGCCTCTAACATCGATTGCGCTATGCTCGTGGCCACATTGTGTCATCCGGCGACCTCGACTACGTTCATGGACCGCTTTCTCGCTACAGCCGAGGCTTACGGCATCCCTGCCACTATTCTGATTAATAAAACAGATCTGCTGTCAGACGATGACCGCGAGCTGCTTGATGCCGTCACATTCCTGTATCAATCGATCGGTTATCAGGTCATCCACTTGTCAGCTCTTACGGGCGAGGGGCTCGATGTGCTGAGAGATGCATTGCGTGGAAAAATCACATTGCTGTCGGGTAACTCGGGTGTCGGCAAGTCAACTATAATCAATGACCTGATTCCGGGCCTCGATCTGCGCACGGCACCCGTCTCAGAGACTCACGACCAAGGCACGCACACAACGACTTTCTCCGAGATGTTTGCAATCCCTGATGAGCCCGACACTTACATTATCGATTCGCCGGGTATCAGGGGTTTTGGGACTATTGAGATGAAGCCTGAAGAAGTGTCGCACTATTTCCCCGAAATCTTTAAATATGGCCGCGAGTGCCGATACAACAATTGTACGCATACCCACGAGCCCGGGTGCGCTGTCTTGCAGGCCATTGATGAGCACCGTATAGCACAGTCACGCTATGCGTCCTACCTCAGCATCCTCCGCGACGATGACACGGAGAATGCCAAGTATCGCAACGCCCCAAAATAAGGCTTGCATATCTGCGTTGGCAATTTTTGGGGGAGGGGGATGGACCTAACTATCGTTGATTTGAGGCTGCGCGTTGAGCCATTTCCTCAAGTTTGCCGGGTGTCAACACAGTGTGGCGTACGTCAAGTTTGATGGCGTTTAATTGCAACGGCGTGAGACGCGTGGCGCTTTTGAGTTCAGGTGCATCGATATGTTTAGGCGTTGGTCTCATTGTTTTGATTTTTTTGGATTAACGGCATGATGGCATTGAGTCCTAACATCACTGCAAGATAGCTCAATCCGAGTGCAATGAGTGACAAGGCGGGCGGCCATGCCTCTTTGAGCCAGCCTCCACAGAGATAGCAGAAGAATAGCAACCACAAAGACCCTTGCACGCACACACATAGAGTGCACCAATGCTTAGCACGGAACCGCTGATACCAGATGCTCCACACTGTGAAAGGAAGACAGCAGACATTGCACAAGGCCAGCCACGGCAACATTGACGGGAAGAGTAACATTGTCATCAGGCTGACGGTGAAGTAGGAAAATCCGACTTCACTCCAACCGAATATGCCAAAGAATTTTGAGGCCGACGTCGCCAGTATGCTGTCACAACCACCGGCCTGTATGACACTGCACACCCGGTCGGCGGCTTTACTTTTGATGTTAAGCGATTTTTGAACCAACAGGTAGGTCAGGTAAATGCCACCGCCGTTTATCAGTGTCAGCAAAATTGTCGAGGCGTGTCGCCAGAGGCCGTTGCTGACAAACAGATAGATGACGATGAGCACTACGCTGCACGCCAACACAAACCCTTTTGAACGCATCGCAAGGTCGATGCGCCGATGCTTGGTATAGTCTGGTTCACACGCACCGGCAGAGGGGTAGGAGAGCAAAACACGTCCGTCCCATGCAGATGTAAACTCGTCAACGGGCGCTTTCTCCCAGACACCCCTGCTGAGGTACGACACCTCGCCATCCGCGACGTCGGTGACAATGACGATGCCTCCGGGGGTCGATGCCAGAAATGGCGGGGTCAAAGATGTCAACTCACTTTTGTCCGTCAAGTCATATCCCTCAGACGTCACGCCATACTTCTCGAGCAGCTTGCTCAAGCCAAACAGCGTCTTGAATGGCATAGCTTCGTAGTTGGTGGCCCCATATTCGTCAGTATGCGGCACACCGAACGCTGTCAGATAGTCATTTATGAGAGTATGGCTTTCCATGACATCAGAGTTGAGCCTCTATTTTTGAGAGAAGGTACGGACCGTCCATTTCGCCGCTTTCGCGCCACACCTCTTTGCCGTCGCGATATAGGATAAATGTCGGTGTCGCCGTCACATGTTCGAGGTCGGCCAATTGGCTGTTGGCATCGATGTCGAGCTGATAGATGTCAACCGTACCTGATAACAACTCTTTAATTTGTTCAACTACGGGGGCCATGTTTTGACAGTGACCGCACCATGTTGCATAAAACTCGACCAGCACCACCGGGGTCGATTTGATTGCGTCAGAATAATTCATAATAGCAGTATTTTAATTTGAATCTTAAACACTGCTATCGTCTTTAAAGTTTGCAACCGATCTCTAAAAGAGTGTTAATGTCGTGATTTATTGGACAGGCTTTAAAACTCGAATTGCTCGGTTTTGAATTGGGCAATGGCTTTCATTGCCGGCACTTCGCGCTTGAATTCGTCAGTCTGGCCGTGAGCTGCCAACGCTCGGGCATCGCGCCATGTCTCGCAAATCATCAGCACGTCATGGCGGGTGGCACTCTCAAATATGTCGTATGCTATGCATCCGTCGTGGGTGAGTGACGCTGCAGTCAGCCGGCGGGCGGCTTCGAGTACCTGTGCGCGGTGTCGCTCATCGACGGTGATAAAACAATTTAATCTGATCATGATGTGTGCTGTCCGGTTAAACCAGTTCGCAGATGAGGGTTGCCGATGTTGAGTCGATGACACGCACTCGGGCGATGTCGCCAACCTTGTGGTTGCCTCGTGCAAAAACGGCTGTCTTGTTGGTGTCGGTGCGACCTACAAATTGCTCGGTGCTGCGTTTGCTCACACCTTCAATGAGCACGTCAAATTCGCGGCCGACGTCGCGGCGGTTAGATTCGGCCGATAGCTGATTCTGTAGCGCGATCATGCGGTTGAGACGGTCTATTTTTACTTCTTCGGGGATGTTATCGGGCATAGTCTTTGATGCATGCGTGCCGGGGCGCTCCGAGTATTTGAACATGAACGCCGAGTCAAATCCCACTTCACGCATCAGCGACAGTGTCTCCTCAAAGTCTTCCTCGCTCTCGTTGT
>CAZKYR010000136.1:0-4463 GCA_964557035.1 uncultured Bacteroides sp.
AGCCGTCGGGCACACGGCGTGCAACCCACACGGCACCCGGATCATCCTTGCCTTTTCCGATGAGCTCCATCACCCACGCCTCGTCTCCGTCGGCGATGCTGAATGATTCGCCGCTCGACGCGTAGCCATATTTGTCAACCAGGTCGGTCATCACTTTGATGGCCTCGCGGGCGGTCTTGGCGCGTTGGAGCGTGATGTAGATGAGCGAGCCGTAGTCGATGAGGCCCGAGCCCTCGAGCTCTTCGCGGCCTCCCCAGGTGCTCTCGGCTATTGTGAGGCCATGTTCATTCATATTGCCGATGGTGGCGTATGTGTGTTCAACCTCGGGGATTTCGCCCAATAGACGTCCCGAGTCCCAATCGATGACCTGACGCATGGCGCCTTTGGGATGGTCGGCTGCGGGTTGGTTGTAGAGCTCGCCGTAGAGTGTGTGACTGTCAGCGGCGTAGGTGACCATGACGCTGCCGTCGGCTGTTGCGCCTTTGGCGGCGATGAGGCTTGTGCATGCGTCGGCAGCCGGAGTGGCCGCGATGATGGCGGCGGCTGCGATTGAGATGCGGCTGAAGATGTTCATGATATTGTATTGATTTTTAAGGGTTATCGGTCATAGTGGGGCATTTTGTCGGGGATGACCATTGATATCTCGGTCAGTCCGGCGATGTTGCCGTCAGCGTCGCGCCAAGGAGTCTGGTAGATCATTTTGCGGACGCCGTTTTTGGTGATTGTATAAGCGTTGGAGCGACCGGTGGCGAGCATGTCGGCGATGATTGCGCGCGAACGCTCGTTGTGGCAGTCGATGAGCGAACGGCCGATCATGTCGCCGCTTTTGGCGAATGTTTCGCGTGCCTTGGCGTTCATGTACAGCACGATGCCATTGCGGTCACAGGTGGTGACGGCGCAATTTATCCCCTCGGTCCAATCAGGTATCATTTTATTTTCCATTGCAGGCGGGTTTTGAATTGCAAAGATACAAATAATTCATTTCTTAATGCGATGTGGTGCACTAAAAATATATGTTAAAAAACATATCCATGAAAAATATCACACTCCTGCGCTTGTAATAAGCGATTTTTTGCATAACTTTGAGGGCGGAAAAATTCCGACAATTAACCGAAGTAGTTAAATACCTATAAATCAATCAATATATCATGAGCGAAAACAAAAAAACGTGCCTCCACGACATCCATGTCGAGATGGGTGCGCTGATGAGCCCGTTTGGTGGCTTTGACATGCCGATACAATATCGTGGTATCGTAGAGGAACACAATGCTGTCCGCAACGCCTGCGGCGTGTTTGATGTCTCACACATGGGTGAGGTGAATGTCAAAGGTCCTGAGGCTGAGAAGTTTGTCAATCACATTTTCACCAACGATGTCACCGGTGCCCCGATCGGCCAGTGCTTTTATGGCATGATGCTCAACCAAAAGGGTGGCGTGGTGGACGATCTGCTGGTCTACAAGCGCGCCGAGGATGAGTATCTGCTCGTCATCAATGCGTCTAACATCGACAAGGATGTGGCTTGGATCGAGTCAAACGTCGACGGATATGACGTGAAGGTGACTAACCTGAGCGATGACTTGGGCGAGCTGGCCATTCAGGGTCCCGAGGCCGAGAAGTGTGTCGAGGAGATTCTCGACCTGCCGGTGAGCGACCTGACGTTCTACACATTCAAAGAACTTGACCGCGACGGCAAGCACATCATTGTCAGCCGCACGGGATACACCGGCGAGGATGGTTTTGAGGTGTACGCGCCGCACGACCTGATTCGCGACTATTGGAAAAAATTGATGGCATCGGGCCGTGTTGAGCCGTGTGGCCTTGGCTGCCGCGACACACTCCGCTTTGAGGTGGGTCTGCCCCTCTACGGTGACGAGTTGACCGATGACATCACTCCCGTCGAGGCCGGCCTGAGTATGTTTGCCCGCCTTGAGAAACCCGAATTTATCGGCCGCGACACAGTGGAGCGTCAAAAAGCCGAGGGCGTGACAAAACGCGTCATCGGCCTCGAGCTGCTCGACCGCGCCATTCCCCGCCACGGATATGAGGTGCTCAACGAGAATGATGAGGTGATCGGCCACATCACCACCGGCTATCACTGCATCTCGGTCGACAAGAGCCACGCCATGGCTCTCATCGACAGCCGCTTTGCCAAACTTGACACGCCCGTCAAGGTGCGCATCCGCCGCAAAGTTTTCCCCGCAGTTGTGGTGAAGAAAAAATTCTACAAAAAGAGCTACAAAAAAGATTGATAATAAACCCGATAATAAAAACTATTAAAAATTGAAATTATGAGCAAGATACTTTATGCCCCCACTCACGAATATGCACGCGTTGAAGGCAATATAGCATACATCGGCATCAGCGATTACGCACAGAAAGCCCTCGGCAATGTCGTCTATGTTGACATGCCGGAGACAGGTGATGACGTGACAGCCGGAGAAGATTTCGGTGCAATCGAGTCAGTCAAAGCTGCCAGCGACCTGATCGCGCCTGTCAGCGGTGCAGTCCTCGAGATCAACGAGCACCTGATCGACAACCCCCGTCTGGTCAACGAGGACCCGATGGCCAACTGGATTATCAAAGTTGAGATGAATGACCCCTCTGAGCTCGACTCACTGCTCGACGAGGAGGCTTACAAAACTCACTGCGAGAACGAGCATTAATCGCCACGCACCATGATGCACAGATATTTTCCGCACACCGACGCGGACATCAGGGTCATGCTCGACCGTTGCGGTCTGGCAACCCTCGATGATCTCTATGCCGATGTGCCGCAAGAGCTGAGGCTCAAGGAGCCTTATCGACTGCCCGGCGAGATGAGCGAGACCGAGGTGCGCCGCTATTTTGACGCCCTGGCCTCGTCAAATGCCAAGCTGGTATGCTTTGCCGGCGCCGGTTTCTATGACCACTATGCGCCTGCTGCAGTTGCGTCCCTGATAGCACGCTCGGAGTTCTTGACGGCTTATACTCCCTATCAGCCTGAGATTTCGCAGGGTACGCTGCAATATATTTTTGAGTATCAGACAATGATGACACGCCTCACCGGCATGGAGGTGTCAAATGCCTCGATGTACGATGGCGCGACAGCCACGGCCGAGGCGATGCTCATGGCAGTCGCTCACGCCCGCAAGCGCAATCGTGTGCTGGTGTCAGCCACACTCGACCCGGGCGTACGCGCAGTTGTCGACACCTATGCTCACTATCACGGCGTGATGGTAGACACTATCGAGGCCAACGACGGCGTGACATCGCGCGAGGACCTCGACCGCAAGCTCGCTCAGGGTGATGTGGCCGGTGTGATTGTCGCCATCCCCAACTACTATGGCATAATAGAGGATTATACAGGCTGGGCCGATGCAATCCACGCGGCCAAGGCGCTCTTTATCGTCAACGGCATCGCCGGCGATCTGGCATCGCTGCGCACACCGGGCGAGTGGGGCGCAGACATCGCGGTGGGCGACGCACAGTCGCTCGGCATACCGCTGAGTTTCGGCGGCCCGTACTTAGGCTATATGTGCACCCGCAAGGCTCTGATGCGCAAGATGCCGGGCCGTATCGTGGGCGCCACCACCGATGATGCAGGTCAGCGTGTGTTTGTCCTCACGCTCCAGGCTCGCGAGCAACACATACGCCGCGAAAAAGCCACCTCAAACATCTGCTCAAACCAGGGCCTGATGGCACTCTACGTGACCATTTACATGTCGCTCATGGGTGCTGAGGGGCTGCGCGAGGTCAATAGCCGCGGCTATGCCGGTTCTCACTATCTCGCCGGTCGTCTGGCTGAGACAGGCAAGATGTCGCTCCGCTATCCCGACCGCCCGTATCTCAACGAGTTTGTGATGCGCACATCGGTTCCTGCCGACGAGATTATCAACGCGTGTGCCGCAAAAGGAATCCTCGCCGGCGTCAAATTAGCTGAGGATGAGCTGCTGATCGCCGTCACCGAGATGCAGACACGTGAGGAAATGGATAAATTTGTCAATACAATAGCTAACCTTTAAACAACCGGATTTATGAACAGAGAATTATATCCTCATCTCATTTTTGAGCATTCGCGTCCGGGTCGCAAAGGTTATCGCCTCCCTGACAACGGCATCGCCGACGGCAACATCGCTCAATTGCCGGCCGACCTGCTGCGCACATCGCAGCTCGACCTCCCCGAGGTTGCCGAGCCGACAGTGGTGCGCCACTACAACAACATGAGCACCAATAACTTCGGTGTCGACACCGGTTTTTATCCCTTAGGGTCATGTACGATGAAGTACAACCCCAA
The DNA here is from genome assembly GCA_964557035.1 of uncultured Bacteroides sp. GTDB lineage: Bacteria > Bacteroidota > Bacteroidia > Bacteroidales > Muribaculaceae > CAZKYR01. The sequence goes on from CAZKYR010000136.1 coordinate 4,274, forward strand.
AATCAACGAGGAGATTGCGGCGATGCCCTCATTTGCACGTCTTCACCCTGCTACTCCCTCGTGGGCATGTCAGGGCGCGCTCGAGGCTTATTATGCGCTGCAGTTCTTCTTGTCAGAGATTGGCGGCATGGCCGAGTTCACGCTCAACCCCTATGCCGGCGCTCATGGCGAGCTGACAGGTCTGATGGTC
>CAZKYR010000137.1:0-4424 GCA_964557035.1 uncultured Bacteroides sp.
GTCGCTGAGCCAGTCGCCGGCGACCATTGTGTCGTGGATGTGTATGTCAAAGTCGTCGACCGTCAGGTCGGTGACCGATGCGATGCCGCCCTGCGCCAAGGCGGTGTTGGCCTCGTCGAACGTTGTCTTGCAGATGAGGGCTAAACGCCCTTTTGAGGCCACCTTGAGTGCGAAGCTCATGCCGGCGATGCCCGAGCCGATGACGATGAAGTCGTATTTTCTTGTCATAGGAGTGTAGGTTATCAGGGGCAAAGGTAACAAATTTTTGTGAGAGCGCGTCAAACTATAGATAAAAATAGCGACACCGGTCAAAGTTTTTGGATTTTAAAGCGAATGTTGTAACTTTGCGAAAAAATATAACAACTGTCAAAAATCAGATATGGAAGTTATCAATCTGACGGCTCAAAATTCGCTCCTGAGCCGCTACATGATGGAGCTGCGCAATGTCGACATACAGGGCGACCGTATGCGATTCAGGCACAACATACAGCGCATCGGCCAGATCATGGCTTATGAAATTTCGCGCCGCATGGCTTATAAGGCTGTGGAGGTCACCACTCCGCTGGCCAAGTGTGTTTGTCAGGTGCCGGCCGAGGCTCCGGTGCTCGCAACGATCTTCAGGGCCGGCCTGCCGTTGCACGAGGGCTTTTTGTCTTATTTTGATGATGCTGACAACGCCTTTGTGTCGGCCTATCGCCGCTATCTCGAGAAGGGGAGTGATGAGTTTGAGGTGTGCATCGAGTACCTGGCGTCACCCTCGATCGAGGGGCGTGTTCTGATACTGTGCGACCCGATGCTCGCCACCGGCGCGTCGATGGAGCTGAGCTACAGAGCACTGTTGACCAAGGGTGAGCCGTCGCACATACATGTGGCCTCGGTGATTGCCTCAGAGCAGGCGGTCGAGTATGTCAAGCAACATTTTCCCGAGGAGAAGACAACGGTTTGGGTGGCAGCAATCGACGGCGAAATCAATGCCCACAAATATATCGTGCCCGGGTTGGGCGACGCGGGCGATCTGGCCTATGGTCAAAAATGACGTATAGTGTTGAATTAAAAGAATATAGAATATGAAATATAAGAGAATACTGTTGAAGCTCAGCGGCGAGTCGTTGGCCGCCGGCACCGGGCATGGCATCGACACTGCGCGCCTGGGCGAATATGCGCGACAAATCAAGGCTGTGGCCGAGACGGGTGTGCAGATAGCCATCGTCATTGGCGGCGGCAACATTTTCAGAGGGCTGCAAGGCGCATCGCGAGGCTTTGACCGTGTCAAGGGCGACCAGATGGGTATGCTTGCAACCGTGATCAACTCACTGGCGCTCAGTTCGGCCCTCGAGGCCGAGGGACAGCGAGCATGCGTGCTCACAGCCATCAATATGTTCCCCATCGGCGAACATTACAGCAAATGGCGTGCCATCGAGGCGCTCGAGAGCGGCAAAGTGGCCATCATCGCCGGTGGCACGGGCAATCCGTTCTTTACCACCGACACCGGCTCGGCGTTGCGTGCCATCGAGGTCGGCGCCGACGTGATGCTCAAAGGCACACGCGTCGACGGCGTGTACACCGCTGACCCTGAGAAAGATCCCACAGCCACCAAATTTGATCGCATCAGCTTTGACGAGGTCTACACCCGCGGCCTCAAAGTGATGGATCTGACCGCCACCGCCCTGTGCAAGGAAAACGGCATGCCGATCGTGGTGTTTGACATGGATACACCGGGCAATCTGGCCAAGGTTGTCGAGGGCAAACAGGTAGGCACCGAGGTGTATTGAGCGCAACATTGTGACGCCGTCGGGCGTTATAGTGGGGTAAGAAAACAGAGAAATTATGGAAAGTACAAGACAAGCAAAAATCTCGCGTCTGCTGCAAAAAGAGCTGAGCGAGATATTCAGAGTGCAGACAGCCAAGACTCATGGTGTCATCGTGTCGGTGAGCGATGTGAAAGTGTCGCCCGACCTGAGTGTCGCCAAGGTGTATCTGTCTGTCTTCCCGAGCGATAAGACCAAAGAGCTGCTCGAGTCGGTGACCCGGCAGGCCAAGACGGTGCGCTACGATCTGGCGCAGCGTGTGCGCTATCAGCTCAGAAAGACACCCGAACTGATCTTCTATGCGGATGAGACTCTCGACTATGCCGAGCGCATAGACAGTGTCCTCGACCGCATTGCCGCATCAGACCGTCGTATCGAGCAGGCAGAGCAAGCCGAGGATGCTGAGTCTTAGAGTCCGGGATGCTGAGTCTTAGGATCGCACAGCGCTATTTGTTTTCGCGCAAGAGTCATGCCGCCGTTAACATCATCACGATGATATCGGCGGCCGGCGTTGTTGTGGCAAGTGCTGCCATGATTGTCATCATGTCGGTATTCAACGGTTTTGAGACGTTGGCCGAGTCAAATCTGACAGCGCTTGAGAGCGACCTGCTTGTCGAGCGGCGCGACGGCGCGGTATTTGGCGACGCAGACCGGCTCTGTGCCGCCATAGCCGAAGCGGCAGGGGAGGGAAGTGTCGTGTCGCCCGTGATGCGCACACGCGCTTTCGCGGTGAGCACCGGCCTGATGGCAGTGCAATTAAAAGGTGTGACCGACAGAGGTTTACATGCCTCGAGACTGAGCGACAAAATAGTGCGCGGGTCGAGCGAGGTTGAGCGTCAGGGGTGGTCGTGTGCACTCTTGTCACCCGGTGTCGCCAACGGCCTGGGGCGCCTGGAGGGGGACTACTCAGAGGTGATGTTGTACACACCGCGGCGTGGCGGACGGGTCAATCCCGGCAACCCCTCGTCGGCCTTTGCACGCGACACGGTGTTGGTGTCGGGTATTTTCGTGACCGACAATGCCGACGCTGACGCTGATGTGGTGGTGACCGACATCGATGTCACGCGCCGTCTGGGAGGGTATGACGATGACTCGGCCGACGGCATCGAGGTGTTTGCGCCGACAGCCTCGGCGGCAGACGTGATGAGGGTGCTCCCCGGAGGGGAGGGGGAGTGGCGCGTGCGCGACCGCGTGGGTCAGCATGAGGAGGCGTCGCGTATGATTGCGGTGGAGAAATGGATGACGTTCATGCTGTTAGGCTTTGTGCTCCTCATAGCGTCATTTAACGTCATCTCCACCATGTCGCTATTGGTTGTCGAGAAAGAGGGGAATGTGGCGGTGTTGACGGCCATGGGTGCGACCGCGGCGATGATGCGCAGAGTGTATCGTCTGACAGGATGGATGATAACAATCGGAGGCGGCCTGTTAGGCGTCCTCCTTGGCGTGTGTCTCTGCCTGGCACAGCAGTGGGGAGGTTTTGTGAAACTGCAGGTGTCTGACCCGACAGTGCTGTCGGTGTCGGCCTATCCGGTGTCGGTTGAGTGGAGCGATGTGCCGGCCGTGTTTGGCGTCATAGTGCTGACCGGATTGGTGACAAGCCTTTGCGTGCGCCGAGTGCGAGGGTGATTAGCGGGGAATGACGGTGTAATTTTAAGAAAATTTAACAATACTTAAAATTGTGATAATAAGTTGAGGTTCAACAATGTAAAAAATTGTTAAGGAATCTAACAAAAAGTTTTGAGCAAAAAGTTGTGTAAATTGGGGAGAATTAACTAATTTTGTTTGCTTTTAGATAGATTTAATGTAGAGATTAACGTCAGCTGCGCGTTGCTGACGACCGATGCCAATACCAATCAGGTGAGGATGTTGGGGGGAGCGAATCGTCAAAGATGAGCTTTCTGGACAAGATTCTTGCTAATAGCCGTGAAATAATCCAATCCTTAACAATTATAATAATTAACATGAAACAAACTGCAACAGAAATCACTAAGAAAGTTCTTTTCTTAATGGTTGGTCTGCTATGTGCCTTTGGGGTGCAGGCGCAGACTATCGCAGTCAGCGGTACGGTGACCGATCCGGAAGGCGAGCCGCTGATTGGCGCGAGCGTCCTCGCAGAGGGCTCATCTGTGGGCACAGCCACTGACATTGACGGCAATTACAGTCTCAATGTTCCGTCAAACGCTGTGCTCGTAGTGTCTTATGTTGGCTATGACACCCAAAAGGTGCCTGTCAATGGCCGGACACACATCGATGTTCAGCTGTCTGAGAACTCAGTGATGCTGAATGAGGTCGTGGCAATCGGCTATGGTACGGTTAAGAAAGCTGACGCCACCGGCTCTGTGTCGGTGATCAAGCCTGACGAAATTGAGGCCGGTCTGGCATCATCGGCTCAGGACATGCTTGTGGGTGCAGCCCCGGGCGTTGTCGTGACCACCACAGGTGCACCTCAGGGCGGCGCCAACATCATCATCCGTGGTGGTGCTTCACTGGCTGCATCAAATGAGCCTTTGATCGTCATCGACGGTGTCCCCATGGACCGTTCATCGGTGACCGGTTCGTCAAACCCCCTGTCGCTCGTGTCTCCCGAGAACATCGAGTCAATGACCATCCTCAATG
>CAZKYR010000138.1:0-4384 GCA_964557035.1 uncultured Bacteroides sp.
ACTGCTATGACATCGAGGTCGACCAAAAAGACCCAGACAAATTTGTGGAGGTAGTCAAAGCGATCTCGCCGACTTTTGGAGGCATCAATCTCGAGGACATCAAGGCCCCCGAATGTTTTGAGATTGAGCGCCGGCTCAAGGAGGAATGCGACATCCCTGTGATGCACGACGACCAGCACGGCACGGCGATCATTTCGGGTGCCGGCCTGCTCAACGCGCTCGACATTCAGGGGAAGAAAATCGACGACATCCGCCTTGTCGTCAACGGTGCCGGTGCCGCCGCCATCTCGTGTACCAAGCTGTATGTAGCCTTGGGTGTGAAGCGCGAGAATATCGTAATGTGTGACCGCCACGGCGTCATCCGAGCCGTCGGCGACAATCTCACCGAGCAAAAGCGCGAGTTTGCCACTACCCGCGACCTTCACACTTTGGCCGAGGCAATGGTAGATGCCGATGTGTTCTTAGGGCTGTCGGTGAAAGATGTAGTGACGCCTGAGATGGTCAAATCGATGGCTCCTCGGCCCATTGTGTTCGCCCTGGCCAACCCCGACCCCGAGATTGCCTACGACGTGGCCCTGGCGACCCGCGATGACCTGATATTTGCCACAGGCCGCTCGGACTACCCCAACCAGATCAACAACGTGCTCGGATTTCCCTACATTTTCAGAGGCGCGTTGGATTGCGGCGCCTCGACCATCAATGAGGAGATGAAGCTGGCGGCCACCCGCGCCATCGCCGAGCTGGCACGCAAGCCGGTCCCCTCGGTCGTCAACAGCGCCTACGGCATGTGCAACCTCGAGTTTGGCCGCGACTACATCTTGCCCAAACCGCTTGACCCGCGTCTGCTCGAGACGGTGTCGCCGGCGGTTGCCCGCGCCGCCATGGAGTCGGGTGTCGCACGCCGTCCGATCACCGATTGGAAAGCGTATGACGAGCGTCTGATGGCACTCAAAGGCTATGACAACAAGCTGTTGCGTCAGGTGAGCGACATCGCCAAGGCCAACCCGTGCCGCGTCGTCTTCACCGAGGGCAACACCGACACCATGATATTGGCCGCCGTGGCCGCTCAGCGCGACGGCATCTGCACCCCGATTCTCCTCGGCAACGAAGAGATGATTGCCAAGCGTGCCGACAAGCTCAACGTCAGCCTCAAGGGGATTGAAATTGTCAACCCGCGCCACGACCGTGAAAACGAGCGTCGCAAAAAATATGCTCTCGACCTGTCGACGCGCCACCAACGCGACGGCATCACCTATCCCGAGGCACGCGAAAAGATGTACAGCCGCGACTATTTCGGCATGATGATGGTGAAATCGGGCGATGCCGACGCTGCCATCGTCGGCACCTACTCGTCGAGCCGCGTGCCGGCACGCATCGCCTCGGAGGTGATCGGCATCCGCGACGGATACAACCATTTTGCCACAGCGCATATCCTCAACACCAAGCGCGGCGTGTTCTTCATCACCGACACGATGATCAACCATGTCACCGATGCCGACACGCTCTATGATGTGGCCCGTCTCACCGGCGACCTGGTGAAACAGTATGCCCAAGAGCCGGTGATGGCGATGGTGTCATCGAGCAACTTCGGGTCGAGCGACACACCCGACTGCGTCAAGGTTCACGACGTGGTGGCGCGCCTGCAGTCTGACGACCCCGACATGTGTGTCGACGGCGAAATGCAAATCAGCTATGCCCTCAACCCCGAACTCCGAGACAAGCTCTATCCGTTCAACCGCCTCAAAGGCAAAAACGTCAATGCCATCATCTTCCCCGACCTGGCATCGGCCTCGACCGCGTGCCGCATGCTGCTCGAGACAGGCGGTTGCGAGGCAATAGGCCCTATACAGATCGGCCTGCGCCGCCCGGTACACTTCATCAACGTCAATACAGCAGTCCGCGACATCGTCAACCTCACCACCATGGCCGTGCTCGATTCGGCTCTTAAAAACAACAACAAATGAAAAAACTGACAGCCATACTGTTTATCCTCTGCGCCACACTCACCGCCCGGGCCGATGCCACAATCGAGATCGGCTCAAAGAGCTATGATTTCGGCACGATACGTGAAGCCGACGGCCCGGTGAGCCACACGTTCACCATCACCAACACGGGGGACACGCCGCTGGTCATCACATCGGTACGCGCTGCGTGCGGATGCACACGTCCAGAGTATTCAAAAGAGCCGGTGTCTCCCGGCAAATCGGTCGACATCAAGGTGACCTATCTCCCAGCCGGACGCCCCGGTGAGTTCAAGCGCGACATCACAGTCAAAAGCAACGCAAAAAACGCAAAACGCATGGTGCTGTCGATTGCCGGCACTGTCATACCTGAGAATAAATGAAAAAAACAGTGATAGCCGCACTGGCGGTCTTTGGCACGCTCACGCTCTCGGCCGCCCCACAGGTGAGGTGGCTGGCCACCGAGCACAACTATGGTGCCTTTGATGAGGATGAGGGGAACGTCACCTGCACCTTCACATACATCAACGACGGTGATGAACCGCTCACCGTCACGGCTGCCCGCGCCACATGCGGCTGCACCACACCTGAGTTCACGCGCCACCCGGTCGAGCCGGGCGACAGCGGCACGGTGAGCGTCACCTACAACCCAACAGGCCGCCCCGGGCGGTTTGACAAAAAAGTGTATGTTGACTTCAACACCACCCCCGAGCGGTCAACGCTCCGCATCAAAGGTGTGGTGATCGGGTCGGCCAACACGCTGCGCTCACGCTTTCCGCTCGACGCGGCGCCGCTGCGCCTCAAGGGCGACCATGTAGTGTTCGGCACTGTAAAGACGGCACGCGCCAAGACGCAATTTGTCGACATCTACAATGCCTCGGGCGACACCGTCACCCCGGTGTGGCACAACCTGCCCCCCTATCTGAGCGTCACCCCCTCGAGCCCCGTCATCGCTCCGGGTGAGCAAGAGACCTACACCCTCTATCTGGTCTCTGACCGTGCCAAAACCGTCGGCACTCTCACCGACAGCATCGGCTTGGGCGTGGCCGGAGACCCGGCAGGCAAGATAACCCCGATCACCTTCACCGCAGTCATCGAGGAAGATTTTTCATACCTGACGCCCTCGATGCGACGCAATGCCCCGGTGGCGCAATTTGACACAGACCGCATCGACTTTGACCGTTACACCCCCGACACACCCCTGACCGGCAGCCTGCGCGTCACCAACAAAGGCAAATCGCCGCTGATGATAAGACGCGCCTACTCGCTCGACCCGGGCATCACCGTCACCGTTGACAACGACAAAATCAAAAAGGGGAAAACCGGCGTCATCAGGGTCACCGTCGGCGATGATGCGCTCCGCAACGACGGCATCATCAATGCCCGCGTGCAAGTGATCACCAACGACCCCGAACACCCCGTCACCAACATCCGCATCACCGGAATACCCGCAAAATAAAATCGCAATGTCGGACTTTTTACAAAACATGCCGCTGTGGTCGGTCTGGCTCACCGCCGCGGTCATCCTGGCCATCATAGAGATGTTCAGCACCACCGCCGTGGCCCTCTGCCTGTCGATAGCGTCGTTGGCATCGATGTGCGCGGCGCTGTGCGACGCCTCGGCTGAGACTCAGCTGCTGATTTTTGCCGTCGCCGCGGTGCTTTCACTGGTGTTTCTTGCCCCTGTGGCACGCCGCATGTTGCATCGCTCGGCGCCTGTCGGGGCTGCCGGAGCCAGCAATATGGATGCCCTCAAGGGGCGCACCGTCATCCTTGACAGCGACCTTGAACCGGGCGCGACAACCCGCGTGAGAATCGACGGCGACAGCTGGCAGGTGCGCGCTGCCGACCCCGCGGCCACCCTCAAGGGCGGCACACCCTATCATGTTTGTGACAATGAAAGTATAATATTATTAATCAAATAATTATGGCCATCTGGATCACACTTGCGGCGCTGTTTGTGCTCGCCGTCGTACTCGTTTCTAAATCAATCCTTGTCGTCCCGCAATCAGAGACACGCGTCATCGAACGATTGGGACGCTTCCACAGCGTTTTGCCGGCCGGTCTCAACATCATCGTGCCGTTTATCGACAAATCAAAACTGATTTACACCCGCAAGATACACGATCTGGGGCATGGCCGCTCATACGCCAGCATCACCACCACGCCGATCATCGACCTGCGCGAGCAAGTGTATGACTTCCCCTCTCAACAGGTCATCACCAAGGACAATGTCACCACCGAAATCAACGCGTTGCTCTATTTTCAAATCGTAGACGCCAAGAAATCGGTGTATGAGATCGACAACCTCCCCAACGCCATCGAGAAACTGACCCAGACATCGCTCCGCAATGTCATCGGCGAACTTGAACTCGACGAGACCCTCACCTCACGCGACACCATCAACACCAAGCTGCAGGCCA
>CAZKYR010000139.1:0-4358 GCA_964557035.1 uncultured Bacteroides sp.
GGTTCTTGACACCAAAACCGATTTGCTGAGGCGCAGCGACACGATGGCGGTCAATTTTGCCGCAAACGATGAGGCATTTTATGCAGTCAGGCCCAAGTATTACATGCTGATGGACCCGCATTTTTTCAACGGACGCGCCACTGACCCTAATGTCGACAGGTTGCTCGGACGCCTGGCCGATGTCAAGTGGCCGATGACGCTTTTCGTGCCCTCTCATTCGCTCCCCTCCGATTTTGCTATCAGCGGCCCCAATCTCACCGTATGTCGTGTCAACAGCGTCGGCGTCGACGGATACAGATGGTTCAGAGAGACTGTCTACGGCATGCGTCGCTGTATGCCGCGACCTCGCAACGTGTTGGTGGCCACCATCATGACAGCCATATGGATGGGATATGAACACATCGACATTGTCGGCGCTGACCACACGTGGCTACAGACACTGAGTGTGGATGATGAGAACCGTGTTGTGACTGTGCAGCCTCACTTTTATAAAGATAACAAACTCGAGCATAAGCGCGTGGCACAGGTGTACAGTGATGTCAAGCTACATGAGTTGCTTGCGAGCATGAGCGTGGTGTTCAGGTCATATCACGAGATTGCGGCATACGCGCGCCGACTTGGAGTGACGGTGACTAATTGTACCCCCGGGTCGTTTATAGATGCCTTTGACCGAGGTGCTATCAGTGAATAAATCGCAGCCTGAGGATGCGTTGAGTCGTCGGAGTGACGGCATGATGCCGTGAGGCCCTGTATCCGGCCACCCACAAAATTTTGCCGGTATATTCGAGGATCAGCGACTCGGCGCGTGCTGACGCTCTGGCATGTGCGTCGGTGAATATGTCGCTCACCAGGCGCGACCCTTTCATGCCGAACGGCTGCAGGCGGTCCCCCTCGCGCCATGGCCGCAACAGAGCCTCGCGGTCGTCAGCCAAAGAATCGGCATCCAGCCAGATAGTGTCGTTGTCACGCTCAGGCTTAAAACCGGCGGCTTGCATCAACGATGACTCGATCATACCCGGGATGCCGTCAAACAGGTCAAATCTGATCGGGCGGTCGCGGAGTGGAGCGGGGGAGAGAATACCGTTCTCGAGCAGCAAATCGCCAAATCGTCTTGTCCCGTCGCTCTCCACAGCCTCAACGATATTATTAGCCTGAGTCATCGAGAGCTTGCGGTCATACAATTCAAAGAGCAACCGGGCCGGGGTGGGGCACTCGCGACACAGACGGGCGACATCGGTCTGTCCGTCAGACATATATTGTTGGCGAGCCATGTCTACGAGTGCTGTCATCAGGGTGTAGTTTGATTGGAGCGTGTCGATCGTCGTGCTGAGGCAGCGAACGGCGTCGGCTTTCACTGATTGCATAGCCGGCACGACATGGTGGCGTATGCGGTTGCGGGCATAGTCGTCGCTGTGGTTAGAGCTGTCGGTTATCCACGGCAGCCGTTTGAGGCGTAGGTATTCCTCTATCTCGGTGCGCGTGCATGCGAGCAGCGGCCTGATGATGTTGTCGCGTACCGGCATCATGGCTTTGAGCGAGCGCAGCGATGCTCCGCCACGCAAGGCATTGAAGACAAAGGTCTCTATGTTGTCCTCGAGATGATGACCGACGGCTATCCATCGGCAATCGTGCTGTCGGCGCACACGTTCAAACAGTTCATAGCGCATTTGACGGCACTGCTCTTCCACGCCGTTGCCTGACACGTCAAAACGACCGGTGACAATGGGGCAACCGAGCAGTGATGCCACCTCAGAGGCAACCCGGCTGTCGCGTTCGCTCTCGTCACCGCGCAGGCCATAGTTGCAGTGTACGGCCACGCAGCGATAGCCCGAAGATGTCAGCACAGCCGCCAGTGCAACCGAATCGGCTCCACCGCTCAGACCCACCACGATGCCGTCGCCCGGAGCGACCTGAGGCATGCGTGAGGCGATGTAATCGTTTACTTTCCGGACAAAATGCATCATGTCAGTGCCGTGTTAAATCAGTTCGGGGACAAAATTAGCCATTTTTTTTGTCCGATGAAAATAAATGGCTAATTTTGCCATGATTATGAGACTCCCCTCTAAAGAACGTTTGCAACAGTTGGTGACAGTAGTCTGCTCGGTTGGCCTGGCAGTGCTGATTGCCGCGTTGGCCATGCACGACATTTTTTCTGTCTCGCTCTACACTCCCCGCGACAAAGGCTCGGTGTTCCGCATCTCTGACTTTTATAATGTCGTGGCCGATTCGCCCGATGTGCGCACACTCGATCCCGATGTGTTCGTGGTGTCGGTCGACGGATATGACCGCAATGGTGTCGCATGGGTGGTAGAGACGCTCAACAGTTTTGATGTCGCCGCCATCGGTCTCGACATACAGATACCGACCGAGTCGGCCGATGACAGCTACGTCATCGAGACATTAGACAACACCCCCAATCTTGTCGTGCCTGTGTTGCTCGACCAGGCGGGCGAAATGTTCGAGCCCACCAAGACGTCGTTTTATGACGAGATAATAGCCCCGACCGCCGTCGGCGCGGTCAACCTTCCCGGCAACGATCTGCGCAGTGTCATACGCGAGTTCAGACCCTTTTTTGTGACCGCGCAGGGAGACACCGTCATGTCGCTCCCCACTGCCATTGCATCAGTTGCGCGCCCCGAGAGCATCACGCGCCTCAAAGAACGAGGCAACATCAACGAGACGATCAATTTCCCGGCGCGCGACTATGAGATAATCCCGGCCGACAGCCTGTTCTCCTATCAAGAACGTCTGCGCGGCAAAATGGTGCTTATCGGCCTCGTCTCAGATCCGCGCGACTACCACAACACACCCATCGAGGACAATGTGCCGGGTGTCATGATTCATGCACACGCCCTGTCGACAATTGTACATGACGGCTACATTGACCAGACAGGCGATGCGCTCGACTGGGCGTTTGCCATCCTTTTGTGCACTATCGTCGTGTGTCTCAAGGTATTTTTGGGCTCGCGCAAATGGGGCGGATTGCTCATCCGCGCCAGTCAGGTGCTGATGCTCTATCTGATAGTAGTCACCGGCAGCTGGTGCTTTATCAACAACAGCTTGATGCTCAACTTCTCACGGCCCTTGATCATGGTGACGCTCGGAGTGGCTGCGACAGACGTATGGAATGGCCTTTACTATCTTGGACTAAAAGCCTTCGCGCTATCAAAAAAATCTATTTTCGCTTAAAATAATAACCTCAACCACTATATAGCTATGAAAACCCCGATCACACGCCTTCTGATGCTGACATGCGTCGTATGCACGTTCATCACAGTCTTGGCTGCCGCAGCTCCCACGCACTCAATTGCCAAAGTAGAGGGCAATGTGCGACATCGCGGAGTCAACGACAAAACCTGGATGCTGGCCATCTCAGGCAAGGATGTGAAGTTGGAAGACAACTTCAACCTCAGCCCCAACAGCCGGGTGGGTATCTTGGATAAAAAGTCTAATCGTGTCTACTATTCCTCGACTCCGGGCGTCTGCACCACTCAGGATATCATCAATCGCGCCACCGGCAAAGCCTCAAATGTCGTCGGCAACGTCAACGATCGCATACAAGATGCAATGGACAACAAAACGGCTGCCCCTACACAAAACTATAAAACGAGTGGTATCGGCACAGTCGCATCGCTCATCGGAGGCGAGTCGACACTCGAAGTCGAGTCAAACTATATGGCTGCCGAGTTTAATGAGGCTGACGAGGCATACACCGACATCATCTATGCCGCCTTGCGTCGCGTGCTCGATGGCGAGTTGACGGGCACAGGTGACTCAATAAGCGTTGTTCCCGGCTTCCGCACCCTCACAGATCAAGACCTTTACACCCTCACTGTCACCAATACATTGCCCATGGCCATGTATGTCAACTTTGTGCGACTCAGTGACACCCCCGCGCAGATGTGCCTTAGTGAAGAGAATGGCGACCCCGATCCCTATTGCATCGCGCGGCCCTCTGACACCACTACATTAGACGGTGTCAATTACCTTTGGGTTAACACTCCCGAAAAGATCGTGGAGCGATATGTAATGATAGCCGCTCCAAAACAGTTTAATGCCGACCGCATAGCGTTGATGTTGGAGCTCGACACACCCGCGAGCGCCCTGCCCACGCCGTCGGATGTGCATATCATCACGATAGCACCGCTCAAATAAGCATCGCGCAAACGGCTGATTATTTGACGAATAATAATTTTGGCAGAAAAAAATCAAAAAAAATCGGCATAATATTTGCACAATTCAGCAAAACCCCCTACCTTTGCAGTGCTTTTAGAGAAAGCGTCGGGCGCAAAGCCCGTCAAATCAAAAATCGGGGTGTAGCTCAGTTGGTTAGAGTACGCGTCTGGGGGGCGTGAGGT
>CAZKYR010000140.1:0-4336 GCA_964557035.1 uncultured Bacteroides sp.
ATGATCGACCACCTCGAGTATGTGGCCAAGCAAGAGGGGATCACCACCGAGCGCCCGGCGCTCAACGTCATTGCCCGCAAGGCTGACGGTGCCATGCGCGACGCCCTCTCGATCTTTGACCAGGTTGCATCGAGCTGTCGCGGCAACATCACCTACAAGGGGACGATCGAGAACCTCAATATCCTCGACGCCGACTATTACAGCCGGTTGCTCAAGGCATTCACCGACGGTGATGTGCCGACGGCGCTGTTGATTTATAAGGAGATTCGCGACAAAGGATTTGACTCGCAATTTTTTGTCAACGGTCTGGCCGACTATCTGCGCGACCTGATGGTGGCACGCGACCCGTCGACGCTCGCTTTGCTCGACACCGACAGCGAGACGGCCGCCACGCTCGCCCGCGATGCGGCGACGCTCCCCCCTGATTTTTACTACAAGGCGATGTCGTTGTGCAACAGTGCCGACCTCAATTACCGGCAGGCGTCAAACAAGACATTTTTAGTTGAGCTGCTGCTCATCAAGCTATGCCAACTAAACAGCCCCTCCCCCAACTTTGATGACGGCAGCGGAGAGGGGCAGTTGAAAAAAATTGCCGTCCAATCCCCGGCGTCACCGTCAGTCGCAACACCGCACCTCTCCGCTGCTGCCCCGTCAGTCGCGACACCACACCCCGCAGCGACGGCACCGCAGCCGACATCACAACCCGCCGCCGCTACCCAGTCAGTAGCGACACCACACCCCGCCGCGACGACCCCGCAGCCGACACCCTCTCGCGTCGAGTCGCCCGCACCCCCAAGGCGCGCGCCACAGCGACGACCGATGTCAATGCCGGGTCACCCCTCGTTCAGCGACGTGATGAATGGCCGTGCCCCACTCCCCGGCCATGAAAAGACCTCAGCGGCGATGCAGTCCGACGACACCGCCAAAAACGAGGCCGAGCCATATAGCACCGAGGATGTCGTGGCACGTTGGGAAGCATATCGCGCCGCACGCCCCACCGAGCATCTGCTCTACAACGACATGAGAGCGAGCGTGCCGGTACTCTCGGGTGAGAACATATTCACAATCACCGTCGAGAACGAGCTGCAGCACGAGCGCCTAGCCGAACGGTTGCACGACATCAGGTCGACAATCAGACGCGAGTTGCACAATGACAACATCGACTTCACCATCAATGTGAACACCGGCGCGGGGAAGAAATCGACATGGACCGACCGCGAAATCATCGCCGACCTGCGCGAGAACAACGAGGCGATAGCGATGTTGATATCCAAATTCGGCCTCACGATAGAGTGACCCCCTCAGACACTGTCACACCCGACAAGCCACGTCTGACCGCGTCAAGTCCCGCCTGACCGCGTCAGGCATAGCTGTGCAGCCCTCCGAGCAGGCAGTTGACACCCAGGTAGGTGACGGCGACACAGGCGAGAGCCGCCAAAGTGTAGCGCAGATAGTGCACAGGGGTGTCGTTTATCAGACGCATGTCGCGATGGGCCGGCAGGGCATAGACCATGAAGGTTATCAGTGCCCACACTTCCTTTGGGTCCCAGCCCCAGTAGCGCCCCCATGACACATCAGCCCAGACGGCCCCGACAAAGATGCCGGCTCCGAGAGCCATGAGGGCCGGATAGAGCATGACACGGCTGACAGCCGCGTAGTAACCGGCCTGAGCTCGTCCCGCGGTGAGGCCGTAAACCGAGATGAGCGCCATCAGGGCGAACAGGGCGTAGGAAGACATCACCAGCAGCACATGGACGCTCAGCAGCGGTGAAGAGAGCACAGGCATCAGAGGTGTGACCGATGCGCCCGAGCCACTCATGGCCGCGACGGCCATTGCGAGAGCGCTGAGCAACAGGCCTCCGCTGAGCAAGAGGGGGTGACGGTTGAAGATGAGTGCGACCGAGGCGGCGATCAGTCCCATGAGCATCATCGTGTCATATCCGTTGGCCAGCGGCACGTGTCGCGAGACATACCACCTCATTGCGGCCAACAGCACCATCCACAGGCACATCAGCGAGGCCGCGATAATACCGGCCACCCTGCGACGCCGCCCGACGCGCGGGGCTATAAAGAGACCGCCGAACATGATGAGGGCACACGCGACGGCCGTGATGAGCGGCAGGGGCGAGGAGGCGAGCCGGTTGTAGGTCAGCTCGATGTCGAGGCGGCGCGCCGAGGGGATATCGGCAGCCTGCGAGCGCTGGTAGCGGTCGAGAGCGTCGAGGAGCGCGTCGACTTGCACGCTGTCGCCCGTGAGTACCCGCTCATTGAGCAAGCCGAGATACTTTCGCACGAACATCCACCGGTCGGCATCCAGTGTCGAGGGGAGCCGGTCGGTAGGGGCATACCAGACGGTCGTGCCCTCCTCGGTGACCGGGAATAACTTGAGCAACGCACCGCTGACGAGCATATTGACAGCCTCAAACCGGGCGATATCAGTGCCAGAGAGCCGCTGTGTGCCGGCATCGTCGAGGTCGACAGCCCCCGTTGTCACCGCCTCAAACCACTGCTCGTAGCTGCATCGTCCCGACTGTGCGCCAAGCAGCTGACGCAAATGTTTGTCCTTCACTTTGATGACGGGGAGGCGCCTCCAAGTGCCGAAATCAAATAAAAAGCCCGTGAATACTTCGGCTGAGGAGTAGCCATCGATGCTGCCCGAGCCTGTCACGGTGACGGTGAAATCGCGGGCGAGTGTGCCGAGCGGACAGATGCGGCCGTCGTGAAAAACGGCTGTCTGCATCAGGTGCCCGGCATTGTCGGCATTCAGTTCAGCCGCGCCGGCCGGCGCCGAACCCGCAAGGGAGACAAGGATAAGCGCGCCGACGTGTCGCACGCGGGAGAGGGACTTGCGCCAGCCGGTGCCGGGCATGAAAAAGTAGAGCAACATGGTGAGGCCGAGCATGATGTAGCCGGCACAAGTGAGGGCACGCCCCCATGGGTCGCGGCTGACGCTGACGGTTACACCGCCGGCGTCGCTGTCAAACGACTTGAGCAGCAGGCGCGAATCGCCAAGCATGGCCGGATGGTTGAGCGACAGCATGGCGGTGTCAGTGACGTCCGCGATGACGGCGGTGTAGTCACACGGCGTGTCGGTGGCCGGATAAGTGAGGATGTCGCAGCTGACGAGTGTGTAGCCGGCCTCTGTGCTGTCCGCGCGCAGATGCACCTCGTTGTCGGTCGAGGTGAGGTGTGTCACCATCGCGCCGGCCAAAATCACTGTCAGCGCGAGGTGCATCAGAGCCGTCACCGGTCTGCGCCATAGTCGCACCCTCACCATGTAGCACACCGACACGACCGCCATGACGCACCAGAGCGCCATCACCGGCCATGAGCTGTAGAGCGACACCGACCAACCTGCAACGCCGCCCCCCACCGACAGGACGGCAAGGAGGACGGCGATGAGGATGAATAAGGTGAATGACAGGCGACGCATCATATCGAGTCGATGAAGCGGATGACGGCGTCGCGCTCGGCTTTTGAGAGCTTGCGGAAGTTCTCGACACTCCGGCGGGCGTCAGAGCCGGCCGAGCCGTGCCACATGACAGCCTCGAGAGTGTTGCGTGCGCGGCAGTCGTGCAGGCGGTCGCTGTGGCCCGAACAGATCTGCGACAGGCCGCGACCCCAGAGCGGAGTGGTGCGGCACCAGCCGGTGCGGATGTCGTTGATCATTTCGAGGCGGTGCTGCACCATATCGGTGTAAGGCCAAATCTTCTGGTGAGGATAGCGTGGGAGGCGTGCGTCGCCGTCGGCAAAGAAGCCGTTGGGGTCGGTGAACTTATCCTCGCCCGTGGTCCATGAGGGACGGTGACAGGCGGCACATCCGATCTGTGTGAAAAGCTCCTTGCCCATCTTCACCTCAGGGTCGTCGAGGTCGCGGGCAGCCGGCACGGCCAGGCCGCGGTGCCAGATCATGAAGTTGACATAGTCGTCATCGGTCATTTCGGCCGGCAGGTCGGTGCTCATCAGATAGGCATATATGTCTGTGCTGACGTCGCCGGTTTTGTTCCATTCGGGGAAGCAGTCATAGAACTCGGCTTGCACCTCGGGGTCGGCGGCGGCTGTGCGGGCATAGGTCTCGGTGATGTAGTGATAGCGACGGTCGCCGCGGGTGACGTTGGTGATGTTCCAGATGGCGTTTGAGCCGGCGGCGTCTTGCAGCGGGCCGCGCGTCAGGGCGTAGGTGAATCGCTTGGGGTGAGAGGTGTTGGCATAGAGGCTCGTCCACTCGCCGTTAGCAAAGATCGCAGGATTGATGCGGGCGCCGGCTCTCTCCTCGAGCGCATACTGAGCCTTGAGGTCGTCATCGGCGATGGCGTCGAGCAGACCGGTGCCATAG
>CAZKYR010000141.1:0-4332 GCA_964557035.1 uncultured Bacteroides sp.
GGCCGACAGCAAAGCCACATTCAAGAGCGCCACGACACTCACCACGCTCCGCAACACATACAGCGACGCCGGCTACTATCTGCTCACCGATTCCAAACCCACCCTCGAACCCGAGACCGTATCCATCTCCCCCAAAAAGTCAACCCAGTACGACTGGCACTACAGCATCGTCTACGATGAGATCGAGGCCTACAACCCCGGCGAGGCAGGCTCACTCTTCTTTGACAACCCCATCGACAACCAAAATCCGACCATCACCTACGACATCCCCATTCCCGACTACTCCCCCGCCAAGTCGACATTCTACTTCCGCGACAACACCGCACAGCTCGGCTCATCGGTCGTCACATACACATTCCCCTCGGGCACTGCCAAAAAACTTGACATGTCCATCACCAACACAAAGTCCTACGACGCCCTCTATTACTTCACCAAAGGCTACTCATACACAGACACATACACACCCGACAGCGACATCTACACCGTCGTCAAGAGTGTCAAAAGCGGCAGCGACTTCAGCTGGATCGCAACCGACTACTACACCCTCTTCTACACCCGATACAACCGCCTCGGATTTCGTCCACAGCTCACGATGAACTTCCAGTCGATCCGCACCACCGACGACGTCATCGTGCTCGACGCCACCCCCAACACCCTCGTCTGGGAAGTCTCAAAGCCCGGTGGGAGCGCACGCGCCGTCGAGACACAATTCAACCCCGACGACAACACGCTCCGCTTTAACTACGACAACTTCATCTCAATCACCGGCACCCTCACCGGCTATCAGGCAACCTTCATCGCCTTCAAGCCCGATGCCGACCTGTACACCCCCACATTTGCCGGCGCAATGGACAACAGCGACCTCCACGGCGCCTCAGTCCCCGACATGCTCATCGTCACCACGCCCGTCTGCCGCGAACAGGCCGAGCGTCTGGCCGACATACACCGTCAGGTTCAGGGCCTCGACGTCCTCGTGGTCGGTCAGCAAGAGATTTTCAACGAATTTTCATCAGCCACGCCTCACGCCATGGCCGTTCGCCGTCTGTGCAAAATGTTCTATGACCGCAAGGCCGGCAAACTCAAATATCTCCTCCTCTTTGGCGGCGGCTCGTTTGACAACCGCGCCATCACCATCTCGGCCGACCCCGAGTCTCTCCTCCTCACATACCCCACATCCGACCCCGACCTGGCAGGCTCAAAGACCTCGAGCTACACCACCGACTCTTACTTCGCGTTCATGAACGACAAGAATCCCATCCCCATCGTCGGCCAGCCCATGGGATTTGCTGTCGGACGCATACCAGCACTCACCGAGGAACAAGCCAAAAACTCGGTCGACAAAATCGAGCAGTTCATGCTCCACACACCCCAAAACGACTACACCGCACGCTTCATCGCCATGGCCGACGACGGCGACAACAACTCGCACAGCGACCTGATCGACCAATGCGCCAAAATCATCACCGACGCCGACCCCTCAAAGACCGCCATCCGCGCCTTTGACAACCTCTATCGCGTCGGCGCCAACAACGACGGCTACAACGTCCGCAAAGTCGTGACCGACAACCTCGAGCGCGGCGTCAACCTGTGGCTCTACGCCGGCCACGGCAACATCAACGGATTCACCGGCTCGTGGATCTGGAAACGCAGCCTCGTCACATCCACCCCCTACGACATTCCCCCTCTCGCCGTCCTCGCCACCTGCGACGCATACAGCTTTGACCGCCTCAACGACAACATCGGCGAGAACCTCATCATGGTGCCCCGCGGAGGCGCCATCGGCATCGTCGCCGCCGGCCGCACAGTCTACGCCGAGCAAAACGCCTATGTCGCCATGCAGATGGCACAAGAGAGCACAAACCCCGACGAACTCACCGGCGGCCAGATGTTCATGAACGCCTACAACGCCATCGTCTCCAATGCCGACACCCCCCGCGAGCGCATGTACAACACCGCCTGCTACAACTTTGGCGGCGACCCCGCAGTGCCATTCGTCACCCCGCTCCGCGACGTTGTCATCACCGACATCAACGGCATCGACCCCTCCACCGTCACACGCATCGACATCGAGGATGACGGCGAAGACCCCGACTTCAAGAAACCCGACCCCGTCCTCCCTATCAACATCCTCAACAACAACCACATCGAGGGTCAGATTGTCATCAACGGCAAGGTCGACCAAAATTTCAACGGCGACGCCTTCATCACCATCTACGACGCCCCGCGCAAAAAACTCACGCTCTGGCAGGGTGATGCAATCAGCTCAAACGACCCCATCATCGACTACACACTCGACGAATACCCCCTCGCCGAGACAACGGTCAAAGTCGTTGACGGCAAATTTGCCACCGACATCTACGTCCCCGTTTCGCAATTCCTCAACGAGACAAACCGCATCACCGTCCACGCCGTCTCGGCCGACAACACCGACCTCCATGCTGCCGGTTACAACAACGACATCACCGTCATTGACGGCCTCAGCCCCGACAGCGACATCGCACAGTCACACCCCGTCATCGAGGCGTTCTATGTCGGCTCGCCCGATTTTCGCAACGGCGACACCGTCGGCGGCGACATCACGATCCATGCCGACATCGCCGGCGGTCTCTCGGGTCTCACATCACGCATCGACATGAAGACACCCGTCACACTCATTCTCGACGACAAGGTGTCATATCACGATGTTGACAACCACCTCACACTCACCGACGACCTCTACACCCTCACCTACGACATCTCAGACCTCACAAGCGGCCGCCACACACTCAGGCTCACCACCTACGCCGCCAACAACCTCACCGACTCCGAGACGATCGAGTTCTCAGTGCTTGATATCCCCGACCTCATCACCCTCGAGGCTGACAACGTCATCACCGCAGGCAACGTCACCATCGACCTCAAACACTCGCTCCCGACTCAACCCGTCGGCCGTCTCATCATCGAGGACGCACACGGCAACACCGTCCGCTCAGTCGCCGGCTGCTCATTCCCCTACACCTGGGACTGCCGCGACGACAACGGCGACATCCTCCCCGAGGGACCATACTCGGCCTACGCCATCGTCTCGGCCGCCAACCACAACACCTCTTCTCCACGACTCACGATCACGCTCATTCACCCGGTCAACCAACAATGAACGACAAAGTCAAACCCAAAAAAGGGCTCGGACAACACTTTCTGACCGACCTCTCGGTTGCCCGCCGCATCGCTGACACCCTCGCCCCCTATCGCGGGCTCCCCGTCATCGAGGTCGGCCCCGGCATGGGTGTACTCACACAGTTCCTCATCGAGGCTCAGCACGACCTGCGCGTCGTCGAGCTCGACACCGAGAGCGTCGACTACCTGTCGCGACACTTTGACCAATCGCTCCACGACCGCATCATCGAGGCCGACTTTCTCAAACTCGACCTCGACACCCTCATCCCCGGCGACGGTAAATATTGCGTCATAGGCAACTATCCCTACAACATCTCGTCGCAGATATTTTTTAAAATCATCGACTGCCGCGACCGAGTCACATGCTGTTCGGGAATGCTCCAACGCGAAGTCGCCGAGCGCCTGGCCGCACCTCCAGGCACAAAAGCGCGCGGCATCCTGAGCGTCCTGCTGCAGGTGTGGTATGACGTCGACTACCTCTTCACCGTCAGCGAGAATGTCTTCAACCCGCCCCCTAAAGTCAAATCGGGCGTCATCATCTGCCGTCGCAACGATGTCACCGACCCCGGATGCGACACCGCACTGCTCAAAACAGTCGTCAAAGCCACATTTGGACAGCGGCGCAAGACAATTCGCAACAGCATCCGCGGCCTCATCCCACCCTCAGCCACTCTCCCCGACTCGCCGCTCCTGGCCATGCGCCCCGAGCAACTCACCGTCAGCCAATTTGTAGACCTCACAAACATCATTCATCAACTCAGGACTCAGGCGTAGCCCAAACAGCTGCACCGGCCTTTAAAACCCCATTGCGATGAAGGAGTTTACACCCGAATACCTCGAACGCATCCACCAAATCGTCGACCAACGCGACGATCAGGCCGCACGCCGCGAACTCGAGGACATGCACCCCGCAGACATCGTCGAGCTCTATCGCGACCTCGACCTCGACCAGGCCGAGTATATCAACAGTCTTCTCGATCCCGACAAGGCCGCCGATGTCCTGATGGAACTCGACGAGGACGACCGCCGCAAGCTCCTCGCACACATGCCCGCCGAGGACATCGCAAAACAATACATCGACCACCTCGAGACCGACGAGGCCGTCGACCTGATGCAGGAGCTCGACGAGGAACAGCGCGACGAGGTCCTCTCGCACATCGACGACGTCGAGCAGGC
>CAZKYR010000142.1:0-4302 GCA_964557035.1 uncultured Bacteroides sp.
ACGGCGATTTAAGCCATTTGTTATACGAACCCAACAGACCAAAGTCGGCACGGGTCATCAACACCAGGGTGTATTGGCTGTCGGCACCGGCCAGCGGGGTGTAGGTGCGCGATTTGAGTTTGAGTTTCCAATATTCAATCCATTTATACAGCTCTTTCTTTGACTCCACTGTGTTTGCTTTTGACAGTGCTTCCCAGTCTTTGTGACCCGAGAAGAGAGACGCGGGAGGAGTGAGTTGCAATGACAGCGAGAATGTTGAGCCGCGGCGTGTGTACAGGGGGTTGTCGATTGAGTTTCGTGCGAGCGTCAAACCGAGGACAATCGAGTTTGACGTGCCGTTGTTCATATAGTAGAGATACTCCCAGTTCTTGAGATAGTACCAGTTGTATGACAGTTCTGTGGTGAGCGTGAAGTAGTCATCGGGCCAGCTTAGACGCTTGCCAAATCCGATGGTGACGCCAAGCATTTGGAGCACTTTGTTGGGGTCGTAAGCGTTTTGAATCGAGTTTTGCAGATAATCATTGTAGCCGCCCGAACCATATCCATATCCGTAGCCATATCCATATCCGCTGTACAGATACGGGTCGCGCCAGTTGCTGTTGTAGTATGAGCCGTTGACACCGGTCTGACGGCTGTAATATGCTGACAATTGCAATGAGTTGGGGCGTTTGCCGCCAAACCACGGGTCGAGGAATGACAATGAGTAGGCTTGATAGTAACGGGCGTTGGTTTGAGCCGAAATTGAGAATGTTTGACCTTCGCCCTGAGGTATCAGACCTTTGTAGGTGCTCGGCCTGAACAAATTCTTCATCGAGAAGTTGGTGAACTTGAGTGCAAGTTTGCCGATGATGCCGGTTTGACCCCAACCTAACGAGAACTCTATTTGGTCAGAGGCTTTTGATTCAAGGTCAAAAATGATGTCGACGGTGCCGTTGTCGGGGTTTGGCTCCGGCCGCAGATCCATGGTCTCCGGGTCAAAGTGTCCCATTTGGGCTATTTCGCGTGCCGAGCGCATCAAGTCGCTCTTGCTGAACAAGTCGCCCGGTCTCACACGCAATTCGCGGCGCACGACTTTCTCGTACACACGGTCGTTGCCGTTGATGACAACCTTGTTGACGCGAGCCTGCTTGCCCTCATACATACGCAGTTCGAGGTCAATCGAGTCGCCTTTGATGTTTTTTTCGATTGGGATAAGCTGATAGAACAGATATCCGTTATCCATGTAGTAGTTTGCGACAGCATCGTCATCTTTTGTTGTGCGTTTCTCGAGGAGTGTCTGGTTGTAGACACTGCCGGGTTTGATGCCGAGAATGTCGTTGAGGCGATCGGTCGAGTAGACTGTGTTGCCGACCCAATCGATGTTGTTGATGTAATATTTGTTGCCTTCGCTGATGGTTAGATATACGTCAACGGTTTTATCATTGTACGGCACAACGCTGTCTTTGACAATGACCGCATCGCGATAGCCTTTTTCGTTATATTTTGTGATGATGCGGTTGAGGTCGTCGCGATAATCTTGTTCGACAAATTTTTTCTGTTTGAACAGGTTGAGGATGTTGCCGTTTTCGTTTGTTTTCTTCATCGCGTTTTTGACAGCATTGTCGCTCAACACTTCGTTTCCGTCGACATAGATTTTATGCACTTTGACCTTATTGTGTTTATCGACCTTGACAGTGAGTATCACCTCATTGCGGTGTGATAGATCCTCGTGCTGGTCAATGTTGACGACAGTGTTGCCAAAGCCTTTGTCGGCGTAATAACGTCTGATGATTTCTTTTGCGCGGTTGATGATATTAGGTGTGACGGTCGAACCGGGTGTCAGCTGCAGGCGCTCCTGCAGGTCCTCGCGCTCGCTTTTTTTGATGCCGGGGAAGTCAATTCGTGCTACGCGAGGCTGTGATCTGAGCTCAATGGTCAGCCATGCCTTGTCGCCGGCAATCTTGTCCACTTTGATACGGACTTGGGCAAATGTAGCTTGTCTCATCAGTCGACGGACTGCATTGTTGATATCGTTGCCGGGTATCTCTATGCGTTCACCAACTTTCAGGCCCGAGAATCCTATAATTACATAGTCCTCATAGTTGTCGGCCCCGGTCACTTCGATGCCCGCGAGTTCGTATGAGCGAGGTATGCCGGTAAACGTGACGGGTGGATTGTAAATTGTATCTGTTGCCTCTTGAGCCGAGATTGCAAAAGCTTGTGAAGAGACCGCAATGACAATTGCCGTGAGGAGGGTGATGATGTATTTTAGTGTTGAACGCATCGTTTTAAGGTCGAATGTGATGATGATTGGATAGGAGCGGAGAGTGAAGATTATTTGATTTGTTCGCCGGTTAGACCAAATCGACGTTCGCGATGTCCAAACGATTCAATCGCTTTTTTGAAATCGTCTTTATTGAAGTCAGGCCACCACTTATCTGTTACGTATAGTTCTGTGTAGGCAATCTGCCAAAGCAAGAAGTTGCTGACCCGCATGTCGCCTCCGGTTCTGATCAGCAGGTCAGGGTCAGGGAACTCTGACGTTGCAAGATAAGAGCGAACCGTGTCGTCAGTGATGGTTGCCGGATCGAGTTTGCCCGCCACTGCGTCGGCGGCTATTTTTTTGCACGCCTCAGTTATCTCCCATCGAGATGAGTAGCTGATTGCGAGTATCAGTTTGAGACCGGTGCAATGCGAAGTGTCGGCGATGCATTGTTTGAGGCGGTCGAGAGTCTCGCGCGGCATGCGAGAAGTGTCTCCGATTAAACCGAGAGAGACGTTGTTTTTGATCAGATCAGGTGTCTCGCGTTCGATAGCGGTGACAATGAGATGCATCAAAGCATCTACTTCGGTCTGAGGTCTGTTCCAGTTCTCGGTCGAGAATGCATATAGAGTCAGATATTTAACGCCGTTTTCAGACGCAGCCTCAGTGATGGTGCGCACCGTGTCAACACCTTTTACATGTCCGGCAGTGCGCTCGAGCCCCTTGGCTTGAGCCCAGCGTCCATTGCCATCCATGATGATAGCTACGTGTTGGGGTACAACAGATATTTTGTCAGAGTCCTGTTTCATTTTGTCAGTCAACATAGTGGCAAGTCGAACAACGTTTGCCAAATTCGTATGTGAGTGATATGGTGATAGACGAATGCCAGTCGGTGTTCTTGATAAACGAGCTCTCGATTTGATAAAGATCCTTGAGCTCCCCGTCAAGCCGGTCACCGAATACTTTTGTCATTGCAAATTCAAGACCGAGGTTGAGACGTTCTTTGAGCTTGTATTTAAAACCGAAAGCCATCGGGATTGACGGTGCAACAGCACTTTTGCCGTCACATGTTGCAAGCGTTACACCGATGCCGGCCGCCAGATAGGGGGTCCAGCGTTTGAGCCGTTTGTAGGTTTCACCTATGCCGTAGTTGAAGAAGTTAAATTCAAACCGGGCACTCAAGTCGTAGGCTTGTGATTTGAAATTGTATTGTGCATTGTCAGGCAGGACATCGCTCCAGTCTGATGTGTCTCCGCTCATCGTCATTACGTTGAGGACGCCTCTGATAGCAAATCTGACATTAGGCAGGTATCTGAATGACACACCTCCCGCAACCCCCGGATGTCTATAGGGGTTTGTGTTGTTGGCGTCCCCCAAGTAGCCGCTCATGCCAAGTTGCGCTCCGATGTCAAACTTGTAGGTCTCTTCTTGACACACAGCATGTTGAGGCAACGCCAAGAATATTGACATTGCCAGACAAAAGGCATATATATGTCGTGCTATTTTGCTCACGTCAGTAAGTCGGCTTGTAAGTTAGCTGGTTGATATATCCTTGCCAAATGTCTGTTACGGTAGTACCTGCGTCAGTTTTGCCACCAATCAGATAGATTGTGGGGCAGTTCCACTCGTTGACAGGACGCGTCACGCGCGATTTGGGGTAGGGAATGTCAATTATCAATGCGTCGGCATTGTTTGTCGGAATGATTGATGCGGGCAACTGCAGGGCAGCAGGTGCAACGGTCCAACTGATACCCATGTCATAGCTGACATACATTGTTAAATCATTTAATCCGTCAGACGCTTTCCCGCCGGCCGACAAAAGTGCCGAGTGCTCGGTTACGCGCCATGTCGCTGAGTCGGTACGTGTCACGTAATATGGAATCAGCAAAGGAGAATCAGCGCCGCCCGGTGTTGCCGCAGCACGCGAAATGCGAGCCCATGAGTTGCCGTCGTAGCCAAACATAGCGCCTGTCAATTCACCTGACGAGGTGCGCCCTCCACGTATGAGAGTTTGCGGTGTAGTGCTCCACTTTGACACGAACGTGATTGCGTCAGACGTG
>CAZKYR010000143.1:0-4277 GCA_964557035.1 uncultured Bacteroides sp.
TGTCTGTCTCTTATCAAGAGATGGACAGTTTGTAGAGATAATGACAGTCGCTAATTTGCTGATTAATAGGGATAAAAATTGTGTCGGTTGCATTTATCGTGGTCTCTATTGATAGACTGGAATGCATCTTGGGTTATTGTAAAAATGATATGAAATAATGCATAACGCTGATTCTCAACTAAGGTTTGAAAATGAGGTTGTCGGCTCGGGAGCCGATAAGCAAAAGCATTTTTATTGGCTCGATTTGATCCGTTTCGTGGCTGCTTTTGCTGTCCTCGCGTGTCATTTCAGAGGCGCTTTTTTTGTCGATTACAGTTCTTTGCCTGTGAGCCAACAAAATGTTGTCACTCAGGTATTTTATTTAATAACTCGCCTTGGCCATGAGGCCGTGATGGTGTTCTTTGTCCTTTCTGGATTTTTGGTCGGAGGAAAGGCTATTGAGCGCATATCGGCAGGCTCGTTTAAGGTCAGGGACTACGCAATCGACCGTGCTGTGCGCATAATGTTGCCGCTGATCTCATCGCTTTTGCTATATGCTGTCATTGCTGCTTTTTGCGGCATTTATGTTCCGCCTTTGGCTTGGATAGGTTCCTTGTTATCATTGCAAGGCGTGTTGACGCCGAGTGCATTTGAGACCCTGTGGTCATTGAGCTACGAGGTTTGGTTCTATATTCTTGCCGGGGCTTTGGGTGTTGTCTTTACTCGCGGGAGTCGTCGGGGCTTTGCGTCTCTGTTGTTGCTTTTGGTGGCAATGGTATTTACTAAGTTGCAAGCATCCTATTTATTTGTCTGGCTGATCGGTGCGTTCGCTTATTATATGTTGGGGAGTGCCCGTCGGGCGACTCTTTATGTCACTTTGGCCCTTTCATTAGTCGGTATTTTGGCCATGCAGATGTCAGCGCAAACCAATACGGCAGATGGAGTGGCAGTTTCTGACAGCTCGCGTGCAGTGATTGAGATTTGTTTTGGCGCTATCTTTGCATTGTTCATTACTCAAGTGATTCAGTTTGAACCTCGGCATGGCATGGCTCGTTTCATTAACCGGTTAGGATCAAAGTTGGCTGCTTTCTCTTATACGCTCTATCTCACGCATATTCCTATTCGCGACCTGCTTGTTCATCTCGGTGCGCCTAAGTCAACAGAATTGACGATTATATCTGTCGGTCTCTATTTGTTGTGGGTTGGTTTGGCAATGTTGGTGGCCTATGTGATTTATTATCTGTTTGAAAGGAATACGTCCCAAGTTAAAAGATGGCTTAAGACTAAACTTTCAAGATAGTAGCTTTGATATGATTCTGAAGCTTTTAAGAAGCGGGCTTGGGCTCGCTTTTTTGTTTGGGTTTTGGAATAGGGCTTTGGTATAGCGTTGTTATAGCGTAGTTATAGCGGGGGAAAGAGGTCGCTTCTTATCGGAAACTTTGGGCCTTGTTGTAAAAAAAGTGTAACTTTGTTGCCTCTATTGGGGCCGTTTGAGTTAAACGTTATGAATCTGTCGGATCAACACAAGAGATATGAGTCGCTGCATGTGCTGAAGGTGTGGTGCGCGCTGGCGGTGGTGATGATTCATTGTCCGTCGTCGGTGAGGGGCGAGTGGTTCCTGGCGTTTGCTATGCTGGCACGACCGTTGTTTTTCATGATTTCGGGCTTTTTTCTGTCTTCGGGCGGCTCGCATGTTGATGCGGCTGTGGTGGGGCGGCGGTTTGTGAGGGTGTTGTTGTTTGACGTGGGTGCGCAGGTGTTGTATTTTGCGTGGCGCGTGGGGTGTTGTGTGTATGCGGGTGATAGTTTGGCGTGGGTGTGTGACCCTAAGTTCTGGTTGGTGACGCTTATCTTTGGTGGCAATCTCAATGTGGCTTTGTGGTATGTTAATGCTTATGCTCAGGCGCTGTTTGTGATTTGGATCTTGGCTAAGTGTGGCAAAATCGATTGGCTTTATTGGTATTTGCCGGTGGGGATTGCGCTCTATTTGTTCTTTGGTGAGCTGTGTGCGTTGTGGAATGTCGAGATAGCGTGGATCTATTCGCGCAATGTGGTTACGTTCGGTTTGCCGTGCATGACATTGGGGCTGCTTGTGAGGCGCCGTGAGTGGCAGTTGCCGTCGGTGGGTGTGTTGCTTGTGACCGGAGCGGTGTTTTTAGGGCTGTTTTTGGTTGAGGTATGGGCGAATATTTATTTGGGTAATTTTGCCGGTAGCGGTGTGCTGTTGTTCGGATTGCCGGTGGCCTTGATCATATTTACATTGTTGGTCAAACATGCCGATGCACATGCCCCGCTGTGGCTCGTAGGACTGGGTCGGCGCTATTCGGCTAATGTCTATGTTGGTCACACGCTGGTCGGGGAGGCTGTCGCTCCTTTTTTGGGGTGGCTGTATGGTTCGGTGGGAGCGTTTGTCGTTTTTGGTGTGACGTTGGGATTGTCGCGGGTCTATAAGGGTGGTAAGAAATTGTTGTTTAATTTATAAATCGTGATATGAGAACTGATTTGTCTAAATATGATAATAGCTGGTATCATCCCGGAGCCGGCCGTGTGAAGATGGTAGTGTGGTATCTGTGCAATGTCCTTTTGCTGCGGTCGCGGTGGATGCCGTTGTCGGCTCCGCGACGTGCGTTGTTGCGTCTGTTTGGCGCCCGCATCGGCCGCGGTGTTGTGATCCGCCCGGGTGTGTCGGTGAAGTATCCGTGGCGTTTGTCAGTCGGGGACTACACGTGGATCGGCGAGGATGTGTGGATCGATAATTTAGGTGATGTGACGATCGGCTCTCACTGTTGCATCAGTCAAGGGGCTATGTTGCTGTGCGGCAATCACAATTATCGGTCTGAGACGTTTGACCTGATTGTGAAGCCTATCACGATCGAGGATGGCGCGTGGGTAGGCGCCAAGTCGGTGGTGTGCCCGGGTGTGACTGTCGGTGACCATGGGGTGTTGGCGGTCGGATCGGTGGCGTCGCGCGATGTTGAGGCACGAATGGTTTATCGCGGCAATCCGGCGTCAAAGGTGACGGTCAGGCTTTGACCTTTAGTGTGGCAGTCGTCATCGTGAGTGTGTCGATGATGAGGATGCGGTCGTGACAGGGGGTGCCTTGCCCGGTGATGATTTTTATGGCCTCGGCGGCCTGGAGCGATGCTATTGCGCCGGGGAGCGGGCCAAGGATACCGCCGATGCGACATGGCATGACGCCGTCATCGGCCGGTTTGTCGCCGAATATGCGTCGGTACATTGAGACCGGGTTGTCGTCGGGCATCTGTGTGTAGAGCTGGCCGGTGTACTCTGATATGCCGCCGATGACGCACGGGATGCCGAGGCGGTGCGCGGCATCGGTGATGAGATATTTTGTGGACGGGTTGTCTGAGGCCTCGATGATGACGTCACATCCTGCGGCGAGTCGGTCTATGTTGGAGGCAGTGACAAATTGTATCGATGCTTCGACGATGACATCGGGATTGATGTCGGCGAGCCGGCCTGCGAGTGCCGTGGCTTTGTGACGGCCTATGTCGGCGGTGGTGAATGAAAGCTGACGCTGCAGGTTTGAGATGTCGATGGTGTCAAAGTCGTTGATGCGCAGGGTTCCAATCCCCGAGGCGCACAGGTACATTGATGAGATTGAGCCGAGCGCGCCGGCGCCGATGACGAGGACGGTCGCATCGAGGAGGCGTGCCTGAGCTTCTTTGCCCATGCCGGGGAGCATGATGGTGCGCGAGTAGCGCTGACGCTGTTCGGTCGAGAGGTTGTCTGTCATGTTGATTGGTACGAGGGTGCGCCATGTACGGCACACCCTCGCGTAGTTGAGTGATTAATCAAAAATTTGGTCCCAGTCTTTCCACACCGGTTCATAGCCCATCGCCTTGATGGCCTCG
The DNA here is from genome assembly GCA_964557035.1 of uncultured Bacteroides sp. Classification (GTDB taxonomy): domain Bacteria; phylum Bacteroidota; class Bacteroidia; order Bacteroidales; family Muribaculaceae; genus CAZKYR01. The sequence continues at coordinate 3,855 of CAZKYR010000143.1, forward strand.
GCTACTTGTCGGGGCGTGCGTTCGTCGGTGACGCTGAACTGTTCGAGCGCGTCGGGAGTCGAGCAGTATCCACCCGGCTCGGTGCGCGAGCCTGCGCTCATGGATGTGACGCCTAAGCGGAGCATGTTGTCGCGGAATACCGGATTCTCGCGTGTAGAGTATGAGATGTCGATGTCGTGGTCAAAGATGCGGAAGGCAAATGTCAGTTGTGCCAGCTCTGCATCGCTGATGACGATATTTGGCTGGTAGCCGGTCTCTGAGGGGCACATGCGCGGGAAGTTGACGCTGTAGCGTGTGCGCCAGTATTTGCGCTGTAGATAGCGCAGGTGACGTGCCATCATGGCGATGTCGGTGCGCCAGTAAGGGTCGAGGCCGATCAAAACGCTCATGCCGATTTTGTGCACGCCGGCTTGTCCCATGCGG
>CAZKYR010000144.1:0-4265 GCA_964557035.1 uncultured Bacteroides sp.
TTGACCGCGTGTATTTTGCCGGACTGACCAAGAAGAATCTGCCTCGCGGTCGCTGGCGTTATCTCACACAAGAGGAGGTTAACTTCTTGAAAATGGGTAGTTTTGAATAATTAATCTCAATCATATAAAATGAAAAGGACAAAAATATCACATATATTTGACCCGGCGCTGATAGACAGCGAGGTTTGTGTCAAAGGCTGGGTGCGTACCCGCCGCGGCAACAAACATGTGCAGTTTGTGGCACTCAACGACGGCTCGACAATCCGCAACCTGCAGATTGTCTTTGACATGACCAAGTTCTCGGACGAAGATCTCAAACCTGTGACAACCGGTTCGAGCATCTGTGTCACCGGCCGTTTGGTGGAGTCGATGGGCAAAGGACAGAGCGCTGAGGTACAGGCTGACACATTACAGGTTTATGGTACAGCCGACCCTGAGACCTATCCGTTGCAAAAGAAGGGCCACACCCTCGAGTTCTTGCGCGAGAAAGCACATCTGCGTCCGCGCACCAATACGTTCGGCGCTATCCTCCGTGTGCGCTCAAATCTGGCATATGCCATTCACAAATTCTTCCACGAGCGCGGATTTTTCTACCTCAACACCCCGTTGATCACGGCAAGCGACTGTGAGGGTGCCGGCGCAATGTTCCAGGTGACAACCCTCAATCTCAACGACCTTCCCCGCACCGAGGACGGCAAGGTTGACTACTCGCAGGATTTCTTTGGCAAGCAGACCGCATTGACAGTGTCAGGTCAGCTTGAAGGCGAGCTTGGCGCCACGGCTCTCGGAGCGATATACACATTCGGTCCGACATTCCGCGCCGAGAATTCAAATACACCCCGTCACCTCTCAGAGTTCTGGATGATTGAGCCCGAGGTTGCCTTCATGGACATCACCGAGAACATGGATCTGGCCGAGGACTTCATCAAGTATTGCATCCGATATGCGCTCGAGACCTCGCGCGAAGACATCGAGTTCTTGCAGCAGATGTATGACAAGGATCTGATTGAGCGTCTCAACAGTGTGCTCGACAACGAGTTTGTGCGCCTGACCTACAGCGAGGGTATCAAGATACTCGAGGAATCGGGTGTCAAATTCGAGTTCCCGGTTTATTGGGGTGCCGACCTTCAGAGTGAGCACGAGCGCTATCTGGTGGAGAAACATTTCAAACGCCCTGTCATCCTGACCGATTACCCGGCCGAAATCAAGGCGTTCTACATGAAGCAGAATGAGGATGGCCGCACAGTACGCGCCATGGATGTGTTGTTCCCCTCGATCGGAGAGATTATCGGCGGCTCGGAGCGCGAAGAGAACTATGACAAGCTCATGCGCCGCATTGAGGAGCTCGACATACCGATGAAAGACATGTGGTGGTATCTCGACACACGCCGTTTTGGTACAGTGCCTCACTCGGGCTTTGGACTCGGCTTTGAGCGTCTCGTGTTGTTCGTGACCGGCATGACCAACATCCGCGACGTGATACCCTTCCCGCGCACACCAAATAACGCAGAGTTTTAACCAACATTAATTTTAAGATTATGAAAAAGTTTCTTACAGTATTCATGAGCCTCTTCATTGTGATGGCTATCACATCATGCGGTGGAAATGGAGGCGCAAAAGCAGTCTATGACAAGATTGAGAATGGCGAGACTCTCACAACCGAGGACTACAATGTAATGCTTGATTATGGCACAGACTGTCTCGATGAGCTTTCAAAAGCCCTTGAGGATAACGATTTGGACAAAGTCAAAAGTATCGAGGATAAATTCCCCTACTTTGAGACTTTCATGAATGAGATCCAAAAAGCCGACAACAACGATATCGACAAGGAAAAGGCATCACAATTCCTGACCAAAGCTCTGACCTTGGCTTTCCAGATGCAAGCCAAAGGTGCTGATTTTGATTTCTAAAGACTTAACTTTACAGATAGTTTGAAAATGGGGTGTGCCTCAACTAAGCGCACCCCGTTTTTTATAATTAATACAAGTTTGTATGAGCTCGCTAAAAGAGATAACGGCCGATGAGTACGGCAGGATGTTTGACAGTGCCGCCCTCACACCATACGACAAGGTTGCTTTTGCGCGGTTAAACGCAGCTAAGGCAGACGGAGGTGTGCGTTTCATGGCATTTGAGGATGGCAAGGGCGAACCGATCTGCGGCATCATCCTCGGTGTGCGCGACAATGTGCTGTCAGCGCCTTTCTCCGCTCCCTTTGCGTGGCCGACATGGCTTGTGACACCCAAGCTGGAGCAAGCGTGTGAGGTGGCTCGCGAGTTGGTCAGATGTGCGAGCCAATGTGAGTCGGGTCTCAATCTCTTTTTGCCACCCGCAATTTATGGCAATTGTGATGTCAGGGCCAAGTGGATCACTGCTTTGCGTGCCGCAGGGCTGACCGAGGCTTACGCCGACATCAACTATCATTTTGATACCTCGCGACTTGCGGGTGTAGATAGCTACGAAAGTCTGTTGGGCCATTATGCCCGAGTACACTTGCGTCGAGCACGCAAGCGCGGGCTTGTGTGCAGTCTTTGCGATGATCGGCAGCGGGCATTTGACATCATCAGGCGCAACCGCAGCGAGCGTGGCTACCCGTTGCGTATGACCTTTGAACAGGTGATAGACACGACTGATAAATGCGTCGAGGCCGATTGGTTTATAGTCGACGGCGAAGATGTGGGAGACTGTGCGGCTGCATTGGTCTATCGACTGAGCGATGAGATAGTTCAGGTAATTTATTGGGGGGATATACCGCGGCTTAAGGGAGCGGAATACTGCATGTTGGTCCTTGCTGAAGGAGTTTTCACACACTATGCCGCGTGTGGTGTTAAATATGTAGATGTCGGACCTGCATCAGAGATCGGTGTGCCCTCTCCGGGCTTATGCAACTTCAAAGAACTGATTGGCTGCAGCGCCACCCTCAAGCCGCGATATGTGTCGGTTGACCGTAGTTGACACGCGCGTGTGACAGGTAGGTCGATTATTTTACGATTATATTTTGAGTGTGTGGGTGAAAATTAGCCTTGAAAAAGATTAATTCTTGGGCAAAAATGCGTAACTTTGCACCCGATTTTTATCATTCATTCACATAGTCTTGATTAGCTGATAATTAGTATTAAGATATGGATTTTTCGCTATTTTTGCCCGGCAATTATTCATTAGCGAGCACCATCATGCTCTATTCGTTTGTGATAGCGCTTGGTGTCTATCTTGGCAAAATGAAAATTGCAGGCGTGTCATTAGGTGTGACATTTGTGCTGTTCGCCGGCATTTTGATGGGCCACTTTGGATATGTAGTTGACGGCGAGGTGCTTAAATTTGTGCGCGAGTTTGGCCTGATTCTCTTTATTTTTGCCATCGGTCTGCAGGTAGGTCCCGGTTTCTTTTCGTCGTTCAAAAAGGGTGGCGTGACGCTCAACATTTTGGCTGTGTTGACTATCGTGCTCAATGTGGCGATAGTGGTAGCAATCTATTATCTTGATGGAGGCCACACGACGATGGACAAACTCGTGGGTGTGATGTCAGGCGCCGTGACTAATACACCCGGTTTGGCTGCTGCCCAGCAGACAGCCACCACATTGCCTAATGCTCCTGCCGATGCGGTTGATGCAATGTCAATGGGTTATGCGGCTGCCTATCCATTGGGCGTGCTTGGCATCATATTGTCAATGTTTATTATCAAAGCGATCTTCCGCATCAACATCGATGATGAGATCAAGGCCCTCGAGGATGATAAGGAACAGAGTCAGCTCAAGCCACACATGGTGTCGTTTGAGGTGACAAATAAGTTGGTCGATGGCGTGACCCTTAGCGAATTGCATAGCGTTATTCCCTGTAATTTTGTGGTGTCACGTGTGTTGACCAAAGATGGGAAAGTGCACATACCGGTCTCGACCACTGAGATACATGTCGGTGACCATCTTTATATCGTGATGTCGGTGTCCGATCTGCCCAAGTTCAATGCTGTCATCGGCCACGAGACAGATGACAGCTGGATGGAACAGACGAACGAGGCAGTGGTGTCGCGCCGCATTTTGATTACCAAAAGCGAATATAACGGAGTGGCTTTGGGCCAGTTGCGACTGCACAACGGCTATCGCCTCAACTGCACGCGTGTCAATCGTGCCGGCGTCGACCTGCTTGCCGCTGCCAACCTGCGTCTGCAGATGGGCGACCGTGTCACTGTCGTGGGTAACCTTGAGGACATTAATCGATTGGCCGAGAAATTGGGCAACTCGATGAAGCGCCTCAATCAGCCTAACCTCATC
>CAZKYR010000145.1:0-4239 GCA_964557035.1 uncultured Bacteroides sp.
CTATGTGTTCATCAACATCGGCGGCATCGCCGCTCCGTTCATCGCGCCGATGCTGCGCTCGTGGTGGCTCGGTGTCCACAACCTGGCTTATAACTCTGAGTTGCCCGCGATGGCTCACAAGTATCTGAGCGTGACAGATTCGATGAACGACCAGGACATGAACAACCTCTATGCCCTTGTCGAGAAGGTCGGCGGCAACGCGAGCGGCGACATCCAGGCATTCTGCACCCAGTATCTCGACGTCTTCAACACCGGCATCCACTACTCGTTCATCGCCTCTGTGGCCGCCATGCTGATCTCGTTCACCATCTTCATGCTCACCAAGAAGCAGCTGCCGACCCCCGGAAAGAAAGAGGCTGCCGAGACCGTCACCTACACCGCTGCCGAGAAGGCCGCCATGGCGTCAGAGATCAAGCAGCGCATGCTGGCACTGTTCGCTGTGCTCGGCGTGGCAATCTTCTTCTGGTTCTCATTCCACCAAAACGGCACCTCGCTGTCGCTTTTTGCCCGCGACTTTGTCGTCACATCATCCATCCAGCCCGAGATCTGGCAGGCCGTCAACCCGTTCTTTGTGGTGTTGCTGACGCCCGTCATCATGTGGTTCTTCAACCGCCTGGCGCGCAAGGGCAAAGTAATCTCGACCCCCCGCAAGATCGCCATCGGCATGGGTCTTGCCGGCATGGCCTACCTCTTCCTGGCCATCGTGTCTTGGGTCAAGGCATATCCGTCGGCACAAGATTTCTTGAACATCGCCCCCGGCGTGCGTGACACCTTAAAGGCAGGCCCGTGGGTGCTCATCGCCACCTATTTCTTCCTCACTGTCGCCGAGCTGTTCATCTCGCCGCTCGGTCTGTCATTCGTGTCAAAGGTAGCGCCCAAGCACATGCAGGGCTTGTGTCAGGGCCTGTGGCTCGGCGCCACCGCCGTCGGCAACCTGCTGCTCTGGATCGGCCCGCTGATGTACAACAAATGGCCGCTCTGGGTGTGCTGGACCGTCTTCCTTGCAGTCTGCCTCATCTCGATGGGCATCATGCTCGGCATGGTCAAATGGCTCGAGCGCGTTACCGCCGACAAACCCGCGACCAAGTAATCGTCCGCAGACATAGCATAATTTGTTCGGGGAGGCCCTTCATCGGGTCCTCCCCGATTTTTTTTGTGGTGCCGTGAACGTGGCGCCCAAATATATGTACGGCATCGTGGCCATTATGCGCTGCCGCCCCGGCATCTGACGGCGCTTTTGCTGACGCATCGGTGCGGGCGCTTCTTCGCCGATTACCTAAAAACCATTAGCGGGCACGGGCGTGAAGTGTGAAATTTCATTAAAAATGGGTATGGCGGGCGCGGTGGATTGTGGCGAACTTTGCACCGTAAAATTTGACCGATCATGAAGCATTTATTCCTATCGTTTGTGGCTGCCGGTTTGTCGGTGTGCGCCCTGTCGGCGCACGAGGTGACGGACTCGGTTGCCCGACAGCACCGCACGCCGCTATCGCGCCTGAGCATTGGCGGATATGGCGAGGTGGCCTATACACGCAATTTTTATAGCGACAACGTCAACCGCTATTCGCACGCGGCCGACTATCGGGACGCGCCGTCGCACGGCCGTTTTGACATCCCGCATGTCGTGGTGATGCTCGGATATGACTTCGGACGCGGCTGGACGATGGGCTCTGAGATAGAATTTGAGCATGGAGGCGTCGAGGGGGCTGTCGAGCTCGAGGCCGAGGAGGTCGGCGAGTTTGAGCAAGAGATCGAGCGTGGCGGCGAAGTGGCGCTCGAACAGTTCTGGATCGACAAGCAATTCATCCCTCAGCTGCATGTGCGCGCCGGCCACATGGTCGTCCCGGTCGGCGAGACCAACGCACACCACCTGCCGACCGAGTTCTTCACCGTCTATCGCCCGGAGGGAGAGTATGAGATAATGCCCTGCACATGGCATCAGACCGGCATCTCGCTGTGGGGTCGCGCCGGGGCATGGCGCTATGAGGCGATGTTCCTACCGGGCCTCAATTCGCTCAATTTCTCAAAAGACCGCTGGATCAACGGGGGCGCCGCCTCGGCGTTCGAGTTCACGCCGGCCAACCGATATGCGGTCGCAGCGAGGGTCGACAATTACAGCATCAAAGGGTTGCGCCTCAGCATCAGCGGCTATTACGGCCACTCGTTCGCCAACACGCTGCAGTCTGACAAAGGCAAGTATCGCGGTGTGCAGGGCGCGGTGGCGATAGGCTCGTTCGGGTTGCAGTATGAGAACTATGGCTGGATCGTGCGCGCCAACGCCACCTATGGACACCTCGGCGACGCCGACCGCATCTCGGAGTTCAACCGCGGTCAGTCGTCGACCACCCCCTACAAACGCACCCACGTCGGCAAAGGGGCCGTGGCTGCCGGAGGCGAGGCCGGATACGACCTATTCAGGCTCTTCCCGGCCGTGGCTGCCAAAGCCGGCAAGCTCTACCTGTTCGGCCGATATGAATACTATGACGCATACATCCCCACCGCCAACGCGCCGACCTACACCTGGACCGAGCGCCACCGCATCGCCGCCGGCATCAACTACTATCCGATGCGTCAGCTGGTCATCAAGGCCGAGTTCTCAGAGCGCATCTTGCACTCGGGCTACAACAACGAGCCGTCGGTGTCATTGGGCGTAGCATACGCGGGTATGTTCATGTAATGTATAATATTTAAAACCAATCAGATATGAAATTCAACAAAATCTTTTGGCCGGTGATGGTACTGGCTGTGTCGGCAGGGTTCGCATCATGCTCTGACGACAATGGTGACCAGCCGGATGTCAACGACGCATCGGCACGCGACGCGGCTTTTGATGCGATCGCTCGTCAGTATGTCGACAACACCGTCATCGTGACTTATAAAAATCTCGCCGACAACGCCGAGCAGCTTGTCGAGGATCTGCGCGAAGTGCGCGCCTCAAAGACCGACGCCAACGTGCGCAAGGCTTGCGAGACATTTCTCGAGGCGCGCGCCTGGTGGGAGAAGAGCGAGGCATTCCTTTTTGGCCCCGCCAACGACTTTGGCATCGACCCGCACATCGACTCATGGCCCCTCGACCGCGCCGGTCTGGTCGACGAGATGAAGAACGCCGCCCACATCGCCGCGATGGATGACGAGGAGGGGGACGCATGGGCAGGCGCTCACCTCGGTCCCGAGCTGTTGGGCTTCCACGGCATCGAGTACATCATCTTTGAGAACGGCGCCCCCAAGGCAGCCGCCAACATCCCCGACAACGAGCTGATATATGCCATCGCCGTGGCCGGCGACCTGCGCAACAAGACATGGCAGCTCGAACTGTCATGGGCCGGCGAGGAGAATGTGGCCGCCGACCGCCTGGCCAAGGTCGACGAGGAGCTCGAATGGCCCTTCACCATCTCAGGAGGCTCATATAAAGAAAATATGCTCAACGCCGGCAAAGCGGGTAGCACCTATCGCACCCTCACCGATGCCATGGAGGCCATCGTCGACGGCTGCATGGACATCACCGATGAGGTCGGCACGATGAAGATCGGCAAACCTCACACCGGCGAGGACGCCAACTACATCGAGTCGCCCTACAGCCACATGTCGATCACCGACTTCTATGACAACATGGTCAGCGTCGAGAACGCCTACATGGGCGGCATCGAGGGTAGACGCAACACTGCTGCCTCGCTCCACAGCTACATCGCCTCGGTCAACCGCGACCTCGACAACCGCTGCGTGGCGGCCATCGACAACGCCAAGGCCAAGATAAAGGCCATGAAAGCGCCCTTTGTGCTCTATTACTCTGACCCGTCCGCAAGCGACGCCATGGAGGCGTGCCGCGAACTCACCGACGTGCTCACCGAGGTGAAGGCTCAGCTCTCAAAATAAACGATACCCTGATTAACCGTATTGCAATATGAACTCACGACTCAACAAGTCACTCATCACCAATGCAGTGTGCGCAACCCTCGGGCTGTGCGCACTGTCGGCATGCAGCGACGACAATATCTCTGACAACCCCCCGACTGATCAAAGCACCGAGCTCTCGGAGGAATATTATGCCGGCGGCAAGCTCGGCACGACTTTCAACCGCACCGCATCAGCCTTTGAAGACCCGACCCCGGCTGTCGAGCAGGCAGGCATGACCGACAAATTCAAATATGGCGAATATTTCTTCGAGCGGGCCTACAACCAGTCGAGCAAGCCGTTCAACGGCCTCGGCCCGCTCTACATCCGTTCGTCATGTATCGCATG
>CAZKYR010000146.1:0-4230 GCA_964557035.1 uncultured Bacteroides sp.
GGTATGTGCATCTTGCGATACTTGCCGGCAAGCGTACCGTCTGCCTCATATACGAGTGCCGTGTTGTGATAGAGTCCCGGTGCACGACGTTCAAAAATGCTTGTCACGACCACGCAACCGAGTTCGCGCGCCAGGTCAGCATAAAATTGTGTTGCCTCAGATGGAACATCTACGGCCAAATTGCACAAATCGACAGATTCGTGCTGACAGAAATATAACGAGTCATGCAACTCGCGGTTAACGATGAGGCGAGCACCCTTGGCCGCCAATTGTCGCATAGCGTCTGCTATGCGTGCTCGGTTAGCCGCAATGTCACTGCTGTTGCTTTGCTGTATGATGCCGACAGGCAGAATATTTTCTTTCATTTGTGATAGTTCAAAATTTGTAGTCACATCAGTGATTTGACATTCCGGACAATTGCATGGTGGCACAGTGAAGCGAGCCATGTTGGCGGATAAGTGCGCGGCAGTCGACCGGAACAATTTTATGATTGGCAAAGACGATGCGTATTATCTGTTGTGCCAACAAATCTTTGCGCGGCTGCCCGTAAGTTGGCATGTAGACAGCCTTCGGTGTGACAAGATAATTTGCATAGGTGGCAGGCAAACGCTCGCCATCCTCGTCCATGATTGCGTCAGGCATTGGAAGAGCCACAAGATTATAGGGCTGCCCATCGCGGGTAACGAACGTCATCAGTTGACGGCGCATCGCATCGAGCTGCTCAAAGTGTTCATCTTCGGGGTCATCGCAGTGAACATACAAGATGGTGTTATCGGGGGCTATACGGGCCAGCGTATCTATGTGGCTGTCGGTGTCATCGCCGGCCAGATAGCCGTGGTCGAGCCACAAAAAACGGTCAAAGCCGAGTGTCTCAGACAAATAGGATTGTATCTCGTCACGCGACAAGTCGCCATTGCGATTGGGTGACATCAGGCAGCGCGATGTCGTCAGCAGCGTGCCACGTCCATCGCTCTCGACCGAGCCCCCTTCGAGCACAAATCCAAGCCGATTTTCATAAGCCTGAGGCAAAATACCCTGTTTATGAAGGCGCTGAGTGACAAGGTTGTCGCGGTCGGCGGCAAACTTCAATCCCCAACCGTTAAAAGCGAAATCGAGGATGCGCAGCCGACCGTCACACTCGATCGTCAGAGGGCCATAGTCGCGTGTCCATGTGTCATTTGTCGGCATGTCGACAAATGTCAACCGCGAAGGGTCGACATCACTAAGATGCCATTTGGCGGCTGCACAGTCAGGAGCCACCACAATGACATGGTGGTCAGCAGCAATAGCCTTTACCAAATTTGTATAGCAAGTCTCAATATCATCAAGCATAGCAGCCCAGTCGGTGTTTTCGTGTGGCCATGCTATCAGCACCGCATCACATTTCTCCCACTCAGCGGGCATTCGTCGACGTGTCATTTCCATGTGCAAAGTCAATAGTCGTAGGGGTCGTTGAGTGTGTCAAACTTTTCAGACTGGTTGTCGAGATATTCCTCGCAAAATTCTTTAAAGCCGGTTCGTTCTGTGTTACCGGTTTCAGAGCACCATTCGCGATATGCAGCACGCAGTCTGTCGTCTTCATTCACCAAGCGCGAAAACTCGGCGCGAGCAATGTCAACCGACCCGGTTTGCTCCAGCAAATCGGTGAACAGGATCGTTATGTCCTCATAGTACGATTGTTCCATCACATTTGATAAAATCAAATTATATTATGAGTCAAAGGTATGAAAAAACCCGCCATTCACAAAGAATGACGGGTTATAATTTGTTAAATATAATTAATCAGTATCCTGAATGATTATTTAACGAGCATTTTGCTGACTTTGCTGCCCTGTTTAACGATGTAGAGACCGTTAGCGGGGTTAGCAACTTCTACGCCCTGGAGGTTGTAGTAAACAACAGCCTCGTTGTTGTCAGCTGCGATAGAAGCTACGCTGTCTTCGCCAGCATCTATAATTTCAACCGTACCGCCGTTGCCGTCGGCATCAAGTTCGAAGTAGATGTTATAAGTACCGTCAAGAGCGATGGGGCAGTTGTCGGGGTTAGAACCTTTCACCAGGTGAGCCATGCTGTTTGAATCGTTGAGCTCGAGTGCGGGATCATCACCGTTGCTACCAAAGTTGGGGTTCCAACCGTTGCCTGCGATTTTGTACTCACCGCCGTCGGTTGCACATGCCAACTCAACGTTTTTGAGAACGTAAACTTTCTCATTCTGATCATACTCAAACATCTGCTCAGCCGCGAAGTCCCATGATGTAATGGTGCCCATCAGATAGAGATCATCCCAGTCTTTGAGGTTGGGGTCAATTGTTGCTGTACCGGTAACAACCAAAGTGTACTCATCGCCGGGAGTCAGTGTCAAAACAGCATTCTCAATTGAGAGTACGCCACGGGCGAAAAGGAGGTTTGCGCCGTTGGGAGCAAGTGTGTAAGCCTCACCGAGAACGAGTGCCTCGCCGTTTGAACCCCAGTTGCCTGTCTCATCCCATGTGCCGTTAGTGATTTTGAAACCGCCACCGATCTCGAGGCTTGCTACCTCAGCTACATATTTGCCATCTTGCTCAACAAAAGCAACCTCACCGGGGTTTTCCCAATTGTTGAATGCACCTACGAGATAGTAGTCCTCCGCGCTTGCTGCAAATGCAGAAGCGACCAAAGCTGCAGAAAGTAAAAATTTCTTCATGCTGATAAAAGTTAAGTAATTAATAATTGTGTAAGTAATAGTGTTGTAATCTCTATGATTTAGTTTTTCATTGTGTCAAACGACCCTGACAAACCGAGGTTTATGAAATACAAAATTTGCAGAGCCAAATAACGTTGCAAATTTACGAATTATTTTTTACCTCGCAACATTTTTTTGCATTTTTTTTAAAAATCTGTGATTAATACCGTCCAAATCAGTCAAAAACAGCCGTGCAACAGTAGAAAAGGGAGAATATTCGCTCCCGAACACGCTCCCTTACGCACAACATCACTCTGACGTAAAATCTATTTTGAAACACGCTCTTAGCCTGCTGCCTGTCGTGAGTCCTGCTCGATAGATGACCTAATCATGCTGTACACAATCGACTCCATAGGTGTCAGGGTCGACAACACATCATGCCCCAATATCATCTCGCCTGCAATAGCAGATACAATTGACACGCGCTCTGACTCGGGCAATGCTTTGATAGTGTTGATTACTCGCGGACTGATGACTATTGATTTTTTCATAACTTAGAGAGTTTAGAGGTTATTAAGGATTGTAAAAATATTTGCTTGCTTTTGATTGACGATGCAAAGATAAGAACAACCATGTGCAAGAATCGGGCACCTCAATGTTAAACGATGTTAATTCATTCACACGCGAACTTTATTAAACTCAGTGGCGTTTATATTGCAAACATAAATATAGATTTAAAATGAAAAAGTACGGTATATATTATGGTTCTACAACCGGCACAACGGCTGAGATCGCTAAGAAAATTGCTAAGATTCTCGGAACAGATGAAGCTGACATTCACAATGTTGCATCAACCGCACCATCGTCGGTCGGCGATTACGAGACACTGATTCTCGGCACGAGCACCTGGGGCAACGGCGAGTTGCAAGACAATTGGGAAGACTTTGTCAACGGGCTCGAAGTCCTCGACTTAAAAGGCAAGAAGATAGCACTTTTTGGCTGTGGAGACGAGACGATGGATGAAACATTTTGTGACGGCGTCGCCCAACTGCGCGACCGACTGGACAAGACAGAGGCCGAATTTATCGGCAATTATGATGTCATCGGATACACATTCTCACACTCTAAAGCTGTTGCCGAGGATGGCGTCGCAGTGGGACTGCTTCTCGACGAGGTCAATCACCCCGAGCTCACAGCCACACGTCTGCGCGGATGGTGCGACAAAATCTCAAACGCCTGATTGGATATGCGAACTCAACGTTAACATACTAATTTGAAGCAGACTCTAAATACTTGAAATAACCATTATATTTGCCTCGCTATGCAAAAAGCGAGGCAAAACTTTGCGCGTCATCAGTTGTTTTCGTAACTTTGCAAGCTATTAAAGCCAGACAAATGATAACACGACTCATTGACGAGACAACCATAAAGGCACTGAAGTCGGCATTGCAACATGCTGACAAAATTGTCATTACCTGTCATACTTCACCCGACGGAGACGCTGTCGGGTCGTCGCTTGGGCTGATGCATGTACTCAACGCGACAGGTCGGACAGCGAATGTGATTCT
>CAZKYR010000147.1:0-373 GCA_964557035.1 uncultured Bacteroides sp.
TCCAGACCATGATTATCCCCAAGGAGCTCATCGGCGCTGTCATCGGCCCGGGCGGAAAGGTGATCCAGGGCATCCAGGAGGCATCGGGTGCAACTGTCTCGATCGACGAGATCGACGAGGGCGGTTACATCGAGGTTGCCGCTGCCAACAAGGCGTCTATCGACAAGGCACTCGAGATGATCAACGCCATCGTTGCTCTGCCCGAGGAAGGCAAAGTCTACACAGGCACCGTGCAGTCAATCATGGACTTTGGCGCATTCGTTCAGTTCATGCCCAACCGCGACGGCCTGCTCCACATCTCGGAGATCGCCTGGGAGCGTCTTGAGAATATGGAGGCATCAGGTCTCAAAGAGGGTGACACTGTAGAGGTGAA
>CAZKYR010000147.1:383-4204 GCA_964557035.1 uncultured Bacteroides sp.
AAAAGACAGGCAAATATCGCCTCTCGATGCGCGCTCTGCTGCCCAAACCCGAGGGTTGGGTAGAGCCCCAACGCGCTCCCCGTGGCGACCGCCCGCGTCGCGACGGCGACCGTCCCCGCGGACCTCGCCGTGACGGTGACCGTGGCCCGCGTCGCGAAGGCGGCGACCGTGGTCCGCGCCGCGATTGATAGATAATAAACTCACACAGAGGGTGTGTCGGTCAGTCAATCGGCACACCCTTGCTATTTTTTACTGAATATGACAAAGATAAAAGCCGCGTTGATCGACATGGACGGCACGCTCTATGACTCAATGCCCTACCATGCCCGCGCATGGCATCGCATCGTCACCGAGCTTGGCATTGAGGCCACGGTCGACGAATTTTTTGCCTACGAAGGGATGACCGGCAAAGCGACTGTCAACTTGATTTTTAACCGTGCATACGGACGCGATGCGACCGATGATGAGGTTCGCGAACTATATCGCCGCAAAACCGTTTATTTTAATGAGTACCCGCCGGTGGCACCCATGCCGGGCGCTGACCGCATGCTCGAGGCGCTCCGCAGCGGCGGAGTGGAGTGTGTGTTGGTGACAGGCTCGGGACAAAGCTCGCTGTTGGACCGTCTTGACGCAGACTATCCGGGCATATTTGCCGCCAACCGCCGCATCACAGCCTACGATGTCAGTCACGGCAAGCCTCACCCCGAGCCTTATCTCAAGGCGATGGAGCTGGCAGGCGCAGAGCCTGACGAGTGTATCGTCATCGAGAATGCGCCCCTCGGAGTCGAGTCGGGTGTTGCCTCAGGCGCATACACCGTCGCTGTCACCACCGGGCCGATACCGCGTCAACAGATGATAGACGCCGGTGCCGACATCATCTTTGACTCGATGAACCGGTGCGCCGACGAGATGCCGGGGTTGCTCGCCAAGCTAAACGACTAAAAACAAATTGTTATGAAACCTCAGAATCTGATTTTTACTAATCACGTCGCCCAAACGATCGACCAAATTGTCGACAGCCTCAATCCACCCCAAGTGTTTGTGTTGACCGATACGAATACGGCTCATTTTGTGCTTCCCCGACTTGAGGCGATGTCAAAGGCCTTCGGTTCGGCCGAGATCGTCACCGTCCCGGCCGGCGACATGAACAAAACCCTCGATGCCGTCACCGGCATCTGGGACACTTTGGCCGGGCGCGGTTGTCGTCGCGGCGCATTGCTGATCAACCTGGGCGGCGGCGTCATCACCGATATGGGAGCTTTTGTCGCCTCGACATTCAAGCGCGGCATACCGTTTATCAACGTCCCGACGACGCTTTTGGGCGCGGTCGACGCGGCTGTGGGAGGCAAGACCGGCATCAACTTCAACGGCCTCAAAAATCAGATCGGACTGTTCAACAACGCTGATGTCGTCATCATCTCCACCACATTCTTCAACACGTTGCCGGCCACAGAGCTGCGTTCGGGATATGCCGAGATGATCAAGCATGGACTGATTGACGGCGCAGACACCTATCACAAGCTGTTGAGACATAGCAGTGTCGATACGCTCGATCCCGATACATTGCTCGATCTGTTGCGCGAGAGTGTGGCGGTCAAACAGCGATATGTCGAACAGGACCCCGAGGATAACGGAGTGCGTCATGCCCTCAACTTAGGTCACACCTTCGCCCACGCCTTTGAGTCGCTGGCGATGAAACGCACCTCGCCGATGCCGCACGGATATGCCGTCGCGCAAGGATTGGTATGCGCCCTCATCCTGTCGCACATCATGTTTAAATTTCCCACCGACGAGATCGACCGCCTCGCCGCTTATGTCCGCAAGGTTTACGGCATTTTTGAGTTTGACTGCAGCAACTACGACGAGCTGATAGGGTATATGGCACAGGACAAGAAACTTAAGGATGATGAGCAATTTAACTTCACCCTTCTCAAAGCGCCCGGCGAAGTGGTGACCGACTGCCATCCCACACGCGACGACATCGTGGCCACCCTCGACATCTACCTCGACAAAATGTCAGGCATCGACGCCTGACCTCTCAGCCCTCAATTTGTCAGGGGAGGGTGACTTGAAGTTTTCATAGAACAAGAGTGCTATCGTACAGTACAAAGTACGGTAGCACTCTCTAAGTAATTGTCAGATTGGAATTTTATTCTTCCTTTATCAAATTAAACTTGGCTGATATTTCACGTTGTTCAATGGCCTGACGCAAATTAAAGCGGCGACGCTGGGGCAAATAGCCGGGTTTCTCGACAGTGACCTCAATCTGTACATTTCCTGAATTTTCAAACTTAAGTCCGCGTATGTCAAAACTCTCAGTTGTTTCGTAAGGAGTGGTTCCAACATAGCTTGCGTTGGTATTCTTTACATCCGGGCTACTTGAAACGACTCTCCACGATACATCTGCGCCGGCAGGTGATGAAACAATGTACCAACGAATTACTGTATGCTCAAGAGCTGTATCGCCATCACCTTTTACTTGGCGATTTTGTTCCTGGTCAGCGCGCTTGTGAACTTTGAGTGCATTTGCGATGCCAACTCAATCCATATCGGCAAGTGCTTCGGAATAGGCTTTATCTAAGCAGTTGCCAAGATTTTGTCCCGTACTCATGATATGCCGACCGCGGGCAGTTTGTTGCAGGATGATTTCGTTGTCCGGATTAGTTAATGTGTAATCAAGCACAACGGTACAACGAGCATTGCCAGTGCTGCTATCTATGGCCTTGAATTCCCGAACGCGTACATTAAGCCGATAGTCATTATTATAATCGCTGCCAACAGTAATACCTGAAGAGCGGGCATATCTTGTAATAGATTCTTTTACGAAATCTTTGATGAGAGGTTCAAAGGTGAATGTGATTCCTTTGAGCATTTTCTTTGTCTTGGCGTCAAGTTCGCTCATGTCAAGGATTTCTTCGTTAGCGACGTCGCTGGTAACAGTTATGTCTAACCCATAATTGAGATTGTTGAAATGATTATCAGGAAAGCCTGAGCATGTGAGCTGTGTCGTTACCTGCTGAGGCTTTGCGTAAACTAAAGATGACCCGCACGATGAAAGAGTCATTATTGCTATGATAGCAATGATTGCAACTTTAATAGATTTCATTTTTGATAGTTATTAGTTTCCGGTAGGTTTAACGACAATGAGTTTAGCGCGTACTGTAGATGTGAATTCAACGGTGTGGTTGCCGGCATCGCGGCTTACTGTTGTAACAACAGGCTCAACGATTCCGTCCGCTTTATAGTCAGTAACCGCTTTTATTATGCGAGCCATTGCAACGCGACGTGAAAATTCTTCGGGTCTCGGGGTCTTTGATTCTTCTTCGGTTAAATCGGCTGAAAAATAACCTAATTCGGCTGCTCCTTGAAAACTTGCAAGTTTCCAACCCTTTTTTTGGTCGAACTGGAATTTGTAAGAAAAATCGCCGTCTCCGCTCGTGATTTTGACCGTATTGCCTTTGTATTCGCAGTAAACAGAGGCTGTCTCGGTGACGGTTTTCAGAATGTCATACTGATCAGGTTTGAGCCCTAAATCGTGGATTGTGTTTACGGGGGCGGTGCTCACAGCGTGTGGAATGAGCAAATTCTTTGGGCCACCACAAGAGGTTAGCATAAAGCTTACTGCGGATACCGCCAATAAGATTTTAACAAATTGCTTTTGCATAATGTTAAGATGACTATCATGTTCGCCCGGCGCCCTTATGCGAACGATTCAATAAAAAAGCGTGAGAGCCGTACTTGTTTGCTCGTTCCACAAACGGAGGCCCTGGAATGCCCATCTTCGTTGAACGAGCAAACTTGCAGAGCCTCACGCAGAATAT
>CAZKYR010000148.1:0-4191 GCA_964557035.1 uncultured Bacteroides sp.
CCCCCCACGGCACACGACCGATTTATCGGTCGAATAGTCGAACGTGTCGACTCATTTTGTTCGACCGATAAATCGGTCGCAAAATATTATAGATCATTTTATTCCGTGGGTTGACACCCACGGCTACATCATTCGTTGGCTACGCCAACGCACTCAACCCATTGATTGTCAGGTGGACACACGAGCCGTGTGTCCCTACACCATCCGGGTATCCGATTGTGTAACGGCTAACGTTGTAAACCCGCGAAACCTTATTTGAGCCGCATTGGACGTCTCGTGCGACCGGCTGATAATCATCAGATTATATTATTCTCAACATGAACACCTAAGCATTGCATTGCGGTATGCTTATTTAAGGATATTCTCATCCATAGATTACTTGTTTGGTGCGATTGACATTGGCAATGAAATACTTGTTCCTTAGGCCGCTGCCTACCACAAGATCGACTTTTCTTTTTAGCAAGGACTCCAAAGATTCCTGCAGGTCAAAAAAGTTGGTGACATAATCAAATTTGTCATGGTCGACAGACTCAAAGTCAACAAGCAAGTCGACATCGCTATCGTCATTGAACCTATCAGTCAAGATAGAACCAAAAACGGCAAGCGATTTGACCTTATGCCGACGGCAAATTTCAAAAATGCGCTGCAGGTTGAGCTCAATCAGTTTCATATTCAGGAGTTTTCAAGTGCAAATATAGCTAAAATTCTTTATACTGCAATACTTAAAAAGTTTGCGGCGGGGGCGTTTAGGGCGTGGCGAGGGCGGAGGTGACTTGGGCGGCGATGGTGTAGGGGTGGGCGTGACGCCGGGCTGAGGGCTGCCGGCTGTGTGCGTAATAGTACGTGCGGTTTTTGTCCCACGTTGGCCATGACACGAGCATCGTTTCGCCGGGGGTGATGCAGGTGGGGATGTCGTTGACGGTGGCGGTGTGAATGAGATTACCGCTGTGGTCAAAATATTTGATTGTGAGGGTGATGGCTATGATGGTGCGTTCGGTGTCATTTGTGGCGAGGATTGTCTCGCGTGTGGCGTCGACCGGCTTGTCATATCCGGCCAAGGTGATTTGCGGAGCGGTGATGGTGTCGGGGAGGATGGGGGTGCTCACAGCTGTCTCGGCGACCGGTGCGGGACGTCGGGTGCTGTTTTTGCGGGCGCTGCAGGTGATGACGGCTCCGAGCAGAATCAGGATGAAAAGTAGCCGGTGTTTCACAGATAGATCGGTGTAGAGGGTGGTGTCTTGGTGTCGACGGGATATACGCGGACGAGACCGCTGTCGCGGGCGTCGGGGGTGTTCACCGACAGCCTTATGCCGAAGAGTGATGTCAGGCGTGGGTAGACCGACACTTTTAGCTTGGCTTTGTGTTCGTCAAAGATGAGGTGCCGGTCGTCGCTGAGCTTGGCGTCAAAGGATGCGGGCGACGTGAGTGTGCGCCGCTCGCGGTCGGTGTAGAGCGATGCGCGATAGTGTCCGGGGCGCGCTGTGGGAGCGAGGATGCCAAAGAGTGTGCCGGGCCGGATGGCATGTAGCGCCGGGGTGAGGTATGTGAGGTTGTAGGTGTCGCCGCGGCCCGGTGTGATGGCGATTAGCGAGCCGTTTGAGGGGATGCTCCAGATGCCGGTGATGTCGTTGTGTGGCAATGCTTCTATCTCAGCGGTGATTGAGTCGGTGTTGCACCAGCCGTCTGCTACGGGCGAGGCGGCCGGCAACTCGGGATAGGCGTTGTCGAGCGGTGAGGATGCTGTGACGCTGACCAAGCCGAGCAGCAGTGAGCAGAGGAATGTCGCGCAACGCACGCTCATCAGAGATAGCTGAATTTATATGCAAAGCCAAACGAGAATATCTCCTTGAGTTGCCATTTGTGCCATTTTGAGCCCTCGGCGCGGGGTGTCTGCGAGTCGTAGCGCAGGTGGCCGTAGATCTGTGTCGACAGGAATTTGTTGATCGAGAAAGCGAGCGTAGCCTCGAGGTCGCTCTGCACGTAGCTGTAGTTTGTGAAGGTGTAGAGGCGCGACGACAGGGTGATGTTGTGGGCGATCTTCCAGTTTATCTTGCACTCGAGGTTGGCACCAAACTGGCTGTCGGTCTTGTGTCCGGGCTTGAGGCCGAATGTCGTGCCGTCGACGCGGTCGTTGAGGCATGTCACCAGGTTGTATGAGAGCGGGGCGATGGTGAGGTCAAAGGCGAACACTTCGCGCTTTGAGAGGTAGGTGTAGGTCATACCGGCGCCGACATTGACCTCGCCCGGCGACATGAACGATGCCTGCAGGTCGTTGGTGTCGGTGACATAGTTGTTGAGCATCTGAGTCTTGGCTTGGAGCGAGAGGGTGTAAAACCAGCGGTTGAACGCCCTGACACCGAATTTTGAATTGAGTTGCAGCAGATCCTCGTTGATCGAGTAGTCGCGCAGCTTGTCGCCCGGGGCAGAGGTGAGCACCAGCTTGCACTGCAGGGTATTCTCAAACAGCAGGTCGGGGTGAAATTTGGTGTTGAGGTTGAGTTTGTAGATGGCGTTTACCAGCATTGACATGTTTGAGTTGCCGCCTTGATACCAGTTGGGCGAATTGTAGGCCTGGGTGAACTGCACGAGGCCGTCAAAGTCGTGGAGCCAGTTGCGGCGCACGATGACCGGTGGTGCTATCTCTTGTTCGGCGGCCGAGATGATCGAGTCGCTGATCTCGGTGATGACAACCTGTGCGGTCGAGGGGTCAAAATGTGTCTGGTAGAGCTTGGGGGTCTCGCTGAAGAATGCCGTGTTGTATTTGACCCCGGCGGGGTTGGCGAACATATATGACGCGACGATTCGGCGCCGGCGTCGTGTGGCCTCCAAGGCATCGGTGAGCCACAGCGGGGTGTCGTCGGCGGGAGCGACCGCCCCCAGGGCCGGATAAACGTTGGGGGGCATCGCGATGCCGTCGTGCCATGCCATCAGCGATCGGTCATAGCTGTCATAGATGGCCGGCATCAGCGACATCGGGCCCATCATGCGCGATGTCACGTCGATGGTGTCGGCTGCGAGCGACTCGACAGCCTCGATCTCGGCGGCCTCGACTTTCTCGACAGGAGAGGTCATGTCGACCCACGCGCCGTTGATCCATATTTTTTGCGCTGACAGTGTGATGCTTACAATTGTGACAAGGGTGGCAAGAATTGATAATCGCCTGTTCATCGTATTGTCAATGATATGGTTATTTAATTGCTGTGTAGATGGTGCAGGTGCCAAATGTCATCGGTCGCCAAGCCGTGTCGCGCAGGCCTGCGTTGCGCATCAGTGCGCACATGTCATCACCCTGAGCCACTGCCGCGATGCTCTGCGGCAGGTAAGTGTATGCGCGGGTGTCTTTTGACACCAGACGGCCTACCGAGGGGATGATGTGACGGGTGTAGAGGTTGTACAACGGTCTGACCACCGCCGAGGTTGGTGTCGACAGCTCGATGACACAGAGCATGCCGCCGGGGCGGAGCACGCGTGCCATCTCGGCATATCCGCGGTCGAGGTGCTCAAAGTTGCGCACGCCGTAGGCGACTGTGACGCAGTCAAACGAGTTGTCGTCAAACGGCAGACTCATGCAGTCGCCTGTGCAGAGCTCGATTTGGTCTGTCAGTCCGGCTTCGGCCACTTTGCGGCGTCCGATGTCGATCATCCCCTCAGAGAGGTCGATGCCTGTGACGTGGGGATGAGTGGCGATTTTTCGTGCGAGTTTGATGGCCAGGTCGCCTGTGCCGGTGGCGACATCGAGGATGGTGTTCGGCGCGGCGCGGTTGATCATCCTGACCGCGCGTGCCCTCCAGATCTTGTCGATGCCGAGGGTCATGGCGCGGTTCATGAAGTCGTAGGCGGGCGCGATGTTGTCAAACATCAAGCGCACCTGGCCTGTCTTGTCGCGGTCGGGGTCGTAGGGTTTTATATTCTCGGCGGCGTCGGCCATCAGATGTTGAGGTTTTCGAGACAGTCGAGGATATTTTTGGCGATGCGGTTCTCGAGGCCGTCGGGGGCGGCAGCCGGCTCAAATTTCTTGCCGGTGATCTGCTCGTAGAGCTCGATGTAGCGGTCAGAGACGCTGTTGACAAACTCGGGTGTCATCTCGGGCACCTGCTGGCCTGCTTTGCCCATGAAGCCATGCTCGATCAGCCATTGGCGCACAAACTCTTTTGAGAGCTGACGCTGGGGCTCGCCCTTCTCAAAGCGCTC
>CAZKYR010000149.1:0-2243 GCA_964557035.1 uncultured Bacteroides sp.
AGTGCAAATAACCGGCATGGACTGGCAAAATGTGTTCAGTCCGTGGGCGGCAAAGGGTGTCTCGGCCGGCACGGCTGACTTCAAGGGGGAATCCCCCCAATTCCTCAATCTGATTGAGAAAACGCTGATACCTAAGCTCGATGAAGCATTAGGAATGAATCAGACCGTTGAGCGCACGCTCACGGGTGTCTCAATGTCAGGCCTGTTTGCTTTGTGGCAGTGGCCTCAGACCTCGCTCTTTCGCAACATTCTTTGTCTGTCAGGTTCGTTTTGGTATGAGGGCTTTATGGATTGGTTCAAAAAACAGGATTATTCGGACAAAAAAGGCTTTGCCTTCTTCTTGCTCGGACGTCAGGAACCCAAATCAAGTGTCGCAGCCTTCAAAACGGTTGGGGTTAACACCGAGACTATCATCAGAGACCTGGAAGAAGCCGGAGTAAATGTAGATTTTCGGTGGGTTGTCGGCAATCACTATCAGCATGGCATAGAGCGCCTCGACTTGGCAATGACTGCGTTAGCAGAAAACAGATGAGCCACTGAGCAAAGTCGCGCAGTGGCTCATGGAATGGCTGTCGAGAGTGTCAGCGGACGGTGTGGAGGCGTGTGCCGTCGGGGGTGACGTAGATGGTGTTGGGACGGGGCGTTGTTACGCGTACGCCGCGCAGATCGTAGAGAGGTTTGTCGCCGTCGGTGTCGGCGCTGACGGTTTGGACGCTGCTGTAGTTTGTCAGCTCAAAGGTGACGTCACCGTTGCCGTCATTGTTCATCATCAGTGTGCGGGGATCATCGTCGGTCATGTGTACGTCGGCCCAATTGTCGTTGGTGATGAAGACCGGATAGACTGTGTATCGGCCGGTTGGAAGTGAGGAGAGGTTGACGTCAAATGAGCTCACGTTGTTCCAAAAGGGTATGAATGAGGCGTAGGTAGTGCCGCGCACAATGATGTCTTCGCCGCCGTCGACAGGTGAGAGACGTAGTCCGAAGTAGCCCGAACATTGTACGAATGCACGGTTCATCATGTCCTCCTCAAGTCCGATGAAGGAGATGGGTGTGAAGGTGACTTTTGTCGATGATACGCTGGCTCTGAGGCGTGTGCCACGGGTGACGATAAAGATGGCGTCGGGGGTGTCGTGGTCAGCTGTGATGCCGCATACGGCTGTCTGATACCAGTTGTAGCCATTCTCCTGTACTCCGGTGGGATTGAGTGCGTCGATAGCGAAGTATCCGTTGAAATCGCCACCCCAGCCCCAGTTGATGTGATAGCGGTTTTGACTGTCTACGCCGTCGAGGATAAAAGTGTGGCCGCCACCTGTCAGGCTCGACCCTGAGAATATGACGGGACGTCCTTGCTTGACCTCGTCATACATCAGGTCGCTCCACTGGTCGGTGCTGTAGAACTCGGGCGTGGCGAGATAGATCGATTTGGCGTAGTCAAAGTTGTTGATGAGGGCCTTGGCGGCATCCATCTCTGTGGCCCAGCTCGCTGAGGCATAATATTCCATGTTGACTGAGCGGCCGGCCGCATACATCAGTGTGGCTACGGCATCTATCTGCGCTTGCGAGGGATTGCGTTTGTAACTGTTGAGCATCAGGTCCCACTCAAAGGTGTATTGGCTCAGGTCGAGCTGTGCATATTGGTCACCGTCGAGATAGGTGACAGTGCCGGTGGGCTTTTCGGGCCAGCGATAGTAGTTCATCACTTGTGCCATTGCTGTGGCGACACAGCCTGTCATGGCGTGTACGTCACCGTCCATGGGGCACATCTCGTTGTAGGGGCTCTCCTGATCCCATGACGTTTTGATGAGTGGCCTGATTGGCTCGCACTCACTGAGCAATGTGGCTTGGCTTTGTGTGACAATAGTCAGGGCATAAGCATCGAGCATGGCCGACATGGCAGGCGGCATGTGGTTGAGGTCGGTGGCCGTGAAGTATCCGGGCATTGCCGGGGCGTTGTCATCGGCCGAGGCGATGGCATAGCTGTCGTTGCCTAAGGGGAAGAAGTAGAGGGCCGATCGTCCGTTGGCCTCGATGGTGAGGAGTGCATCGGGTGTGCCGATTGTATTGGTGTGTTGTGTGGCGTCCTTGGGAAGGCGTGCGTATGCTTCGGCGGGGGTGAGCTGACGTGCCGACAGGGTGGAGGTGAGAGCAAGTGCCGACAGAGTCAAAAGGGTGTGCAGGTTAGTCTTCATGATTGAGTAGTGATGAGAGATGGGTTGAGAACAGTTGTGTTAGTTGGGTCATGT
>CAZKYR010000149.1:2253-4175 GCA_964557035.1 uncultured Bacteroides sp.
GATTGATGAGACCGAACGCGGTGAGGTCGGTGTTGACGTTGAGCGCCAGGCCGTGCATGGTGACAAAGTGGCTGCATCGCACGCCGATTGCGCATATCTTGCGCTCATGTGGGGTGCCGATGCCGAGCCAGACGCCGGTTGCACCCTCCACACGCCCGGATTCAATGTCATAGTCGGCAAGCGTGTCGATGACAGCTTGCTCGAGGAGGTGGACATATGATTTGACGCCCAACCGGTGGGCCGTCATGTCGATGATGGGGTAGACGACAAGCTGTCCGGGGCCATGATATGTTATGTCGCCGCCACGGTCGATGGTGACGCAATCGATGTCGCGTTGAGCGAGCATGCCTCGGTCGACCAACAGGTTGTCGGGGTTGGCGTGGCGTCCGAGGGTGATGACAGGATGGTGCTCGACCAAGAAAATGGTCTCGTGAGTGGTAGGGAGGCCCTGTTTGCGCGATTCTACGAGCGTTTGAAAACACTCGCGCTGACGCATTAGCATCGGCTCGTATCTGACTTGGCCGGTGTCAACAAAGGTCAGTTTAACGGACATGGCGCTCTGCGTGATAGCTCGACCGCACCAGGGGTGCGCTCTCGATGTGTCTGAACCCGCGCGCCCTGCCTATCTCGGCATACTCGGCGAAGATGTCGGGGTGGATGTAGTCTTGCACCGGATAGTGGGTCTCGGTCGGCTGTAAGTATTGACCGATGGTCATGATTTCGCACCCGTTGGCAAGGAGGTCGTCCATCGTTTGCAAAATCTCGTCGCGTGTCTCGCCGAGGCCGAGCATGATGCCGCTTTTGGCACGTACGCCGCGGCGGGCAATGTGTCTGATGACACTCAGCGACATGTCGTATGTTGCAAAGCAACGCACCTGTGGCGTGAGGCGGCGCACGGTCTCAAGATTGTGCGAGATGACCTCGGGACGCTCGGCAACAACCATGTCGACGAGGTCGAGATTACCTTTGAAGTCGGGAATCAGCGTCTCGAGCGTCACGCCGGGACAGTTGCGCTTGACGGCACGTACCATTGCCGCCCAGTGGCCGGCGCCGCAGTCGGGCAGGTCGTCACGGTCGACCGAGGTGACGACGGCGTGTCTGAGGTTTAGCTCGGAGATAGAGCGGACAATGTCATCGATTTCCTCTTGGGGGAGCGGACCGGGTTTGCCCGTGGCCACGTTGCAGAACTTGCAAGAGCGTGTGCAGACATTGCCGCCAATCATAAACGTGGCGGTGCCGTTGCCCCAGCACTCACCCTTGTTGGGGCACATGCCGCTCGAGCAGATAGTGTGCAGGCATCGGCCGTTGAGCATCCCGACGACTTTGACCGCTTTTTGCCCGTGAGGCAACTTGATCTTAAGCCAGTCGGGTTTGCGCCTGAATGAAACTTTTGCAGTATTGTCGTTAGTAGTTGATGTTTTCATGGAATTAATCTTTGATGCAAAGTTAAGCAAAAAATACAAATCACAGCGCAGGCACGTCTATAAGGAGGGTGTCGGGGTGATTTTTTTGCAGGTACATGGCGATGTACCGGCGGGTGTCGGCCGCGATATTAGGGTCGCGGTCAAAATAGGTGTTGTAGAGCATCACGGGTATCTGCAGTCCGCGGCTCACAAGGGCTTCGAGCGACAGGACGGTGTGGTTGATAGATCCGAGCACCGAGTTGGTGACAGGGATGACAGGCAGGTTGCGTTGGACGGCGTAGTCGATAATCATGTAATCGTCGGCGAGCGGCACCATCATGCCCCCGGCGCCCTCGATGAGGATTGTGTCAAAACGTTTTGCCAATTTCTCTACTGCCCGGTCTACGCGGCCGATGTCAATTGTGTCGTTTTGCATGGCGGCTGCCAATTGCGGTGATGCGGGGTAGTCATATAGCATCGGGGCGGTTGTGCGGTCAAGGTCGACGTCGAGCAGACCGG
>CAZKYR010000150.1:0-4152 GCA_964557035.1 uncultured Bacteroides sp.
CCTCGCAGCACTCGCACCTGAAACGAGCGCGTCTACCATTCCGCCACCTGGGCCGCTGAATGTTGTGCAAAGGTAGGGCGTTTTTGTGAATTGTGCAAGTATTTGCCATTTTTTTTCGATTTTTTGTGTATCAAAACTATTCGGGTAGGTTCAACCGGCAAGTGCAAAATTAGCGATTTGTTTGAAAAAAGCCTTCATAAGCAATTGAAATCCTGGAAAATAAGCCGTTACATCAGGACACCCGTTCATTCTCGGAACTGCAGTTATTTAGGTGGATGGCAAATTCGCTCCCATTGTTTGTAGTAATGCGTTCCCCCGCATTGCCTCCTCAAGTGAGACCTTCGGCATCTCAACCTCCATCGTAGCACTCATAAAACATTTATACCAAGATTTGTTTCTGCAATGCTTGCAGACAGTTGAAGGCCACTATGATGGTTGAGGATGCGAGGAGATGGCGGTTATCGGCGGCATGTGCAGACGGCACAATGGGCGCAGCCGTTGCAGATCGGGCGGCTGCCGCAGTCGCGGCACACGTCGCTGAATACGGGCTTATAAAGGGCTTCGGGTGCTATCTCAAAACCCAATGGATCGCGCAGCCGGTAAACAGGCTGACGTCCGACATGATTTACGTTTGCCTTGCGGGCCATCTCTGACTGCACCCGTTTATCGACAATTGTGTAGTGTCGTCCATCTTTGATGAAGTTTGTGCCGGTCTCGATGAAACAGAATGTCACGTCGTGCCTGACACACTGTGCTGACAGAGATTTGATCCAATCAAAATCGCACGGGCGCGAGCCGTCATAATTCTCTCCCCCGGCGACGACTTGCTCTATCATGCCTGTGGCGAGATAATGGCCGATGTCAAGCGCGCCGACAAGCGGTGCCGCCATGATTCCTTTGTGCTTGAATGGAAGTTCGAGCAGGAGTGGTATGCGTTCGTCGGCGCGACGCATATTTTCACAAGACACGTTCAACATCACATTCTCCCAACCGTCGCCCCAATCGGGTGGCAGTGATGATGCCACACGTCCGGGTCGCTTGGTGAGCAAAAAGAATTTCACATCGCTGCGCATCTTCATTATGCGCCACGCGGCGTCGCGCCACTGATCTGCACTGTCGAGAAAGAAATCTGAGGTCATGCACACCCTCAACTGTTCGCCGCTGACTATCTTGTATCCCCCACCCCGCCTGCAGCTCAGCGGATAGTCAAAGTTCTGTGTCCGGTACACACGATTCCCCGAGGCACCCCGCTTGCTATCGAGATAATACATATAGCAATGGGCGCACCCCTCACTCACTTTCTCACATCCGTGCCACGGGTTCCAGATGTCGTGCATATCTGTGCTGTCTCGCTTCGATCAGTGCCGGCGCATCTCAATCTTTGAGCGACTTGCCGTCGGCGAATGCATTACCCACCCGACTACCGAGCTCAATGTATCCGTTGTGCACCGGGTCGAACGTAATCAGCTTCATCTTCTCGACATCGGGCTTGCCGTCGGCTGCCAGATAAGCCTCATCACACACGATGTTCACTATTTGGGCTATGATGTAGCAACCTGTCGCTGATTCATATAGTTTCTCTTTGATGCGACACTCGAGCGTGAGCGGCAACTGATCAAACACAGGTGCATCGACATTCTCGGCTTTTGACCATGTCCAGCCCGTGCGCTCAATCTTGTCTTTGTGAGTCTTGGCACTCACGATGCCGACATAATCGGCCGCAGCCATCGTGTCGGCTGTCGCGAACGCGAGCGTAAACTCGCCGCAACGTTCGAGATTGCGGGTCGTGGCATGCGAACCCATCGAGATCATGATCTCGGTCATATCCCACTGCCCACCCCAGGCCGCATTCATCGCATTGGGTGTTCGGTCGTCGTTATATGTGCCTATTATCATCACCGGTTGGGGCAACAACCAGGCGGCAGGCTTAAAATTCTTTTTCATAGGGTTATATATAATTGGTCAACAAGAATTATATCAGTCATATTTTACCCACAAAGTTACAAAATAATTAACTAATTGAGGCAGTGAGCAAAGCCCGATTATTTTTTGTGCACGTGAATTTATTGTAAAATAGCGATTGATGAGAATAAAAATTGTTGTATCTTTGCGGTCGAAATAGTGCCCGAGGCGCACAGAGGTGTGCTATCGAGGGCTTGAAAGGGAATGGGGTGTGAATCCTCAACAGTACCCGCTGCTGTAATTTCCATCTAAAGAGACTGTACAATGCCATTGGAGCGATGATTGCTCTGAGAAGGCTCAGTTTCCGGAATAAGTCAGAAGACCTGCTATTTTCGCCAAGTGATACGCCTGCGGGTCTATAGGCATGAATCTCTGACTGCAACCGACATTGTAACTCTTCGATTTGGAGAGTTCTCAGATATTTAAGACACTCCCGTATGCATATCCACCAGGTGCAAATGTGAGTGTTTTTTTATCTGAGACTCGGTCAATGAAAAAAAATCTAAGAATCGGACTTGTCGGGCTAATAAGTCTACTTTCTCAAATATCATCAGGCAAAGAGCACACCGACACTCTTGCCGGACAACATCTCAAAGAGGTGGTTGTCACCGCAGTGAAACCGGCCGGCGAGGTCATCCCGGTCCAGACTCTGTCGGGCGATGAGCTGCAACGCCTCAACAGCAACAGCGTCGCCGACGCTTTGCGCTATTTTGCCGGTGTTCAGGTGAAAGACTATGGAGGCGTGGGTGGCATCAAGACGGTGAATGTCAGGTCGATGGGCACCAATCACACCGGCGTGGTGTATGACGGCGTGCAGCTGGGCAATGCGCAAAACGGCCAAATCGACTTAGGACAATTTTCACTCGACAACATCGAGTCTATCTCGCTTCACAACGGCCAGAAGAGCCGCATACTGCAACCGGCACGCGATTTTGGCTCAGCCGGCACAATTTATATGCGCACGCGCACACCTCACTTTGAAGATGGTGAGACTTATCACGCCCGGACTGCCGTAAGATTTGGTTCGTTTGACCTGATCAATCCGTCGGCTCTGGTGGAATTGAAATTATCCCAGCGCGTCAATGTGTCACTCAGCACCGAATGGCTCAACTCATCGGGCAAATACAAGTTCAGGTATCGCCGAGTGAATCCGGCCGGCGAATTGGCCTATGACACTGTTGCCGTGAGGCAAAACGGAGACATCAACGCCACCCGCATCGAGGCCAATCTCAACGGCATGCTAACCATGGGGAGATGGCAATTTAAGGTTTACAACTACAACTCAGAGCGTGGCGTGCCGGGGGCTATCGTCAACAATGTATGGCGCAGAGGTGAAAGGATTTGGGACACCAACTCGTTCGTCCAGGGGCATTTCACACAATCCTACGGGAGGCTCACCACATTGAACACCGTCAAGTATGCTTTCTACCGGACGCACTATGTCAACAATGATGATAAACAGGTCAAGATCGACAATCTCTATCGGCAGCGCGAGTTTTATTTCTCGACGGCCAACGAGTATGAAATATTGAGTTGGTGGCGAGTGTCAGCCGGCTATGATTTTTTTTGGAACACGTTGACAGCCGACATGTATGACTTTGCCAAGCCCGACCGTTTTTCCAACCTGCTGGCCTTGGCCACGGCAATAGATCTGGGACGCTTTAAAATGCAGGCGAGCGGACTGGGTACATTCATACACGACCGTCTTGTCGGAAAAGAGGCTCCGGCGGACAAGAGGGTGTTCACGCCTGCCGTCTACGCGAGTTTTACACCGCTTAAAAACAGTCAGGACCTGTCACTGAGGGCGTTTTACAAAAAATCATTCAGGATGCCGACGTTCAATGACTTGTATTATGCCGATATGGGAAATTCCAAGCTCAATCCCGAGCGGGTCACGCAATATAACATAGGCGTGCTCTATGAACATAATTCGGCATTAGACTTCATCACACATGCGATGGTCAGTGTTGACGGTTACTATAACTATGTGAAGGATAAAATCGTGGCCTATCCCAAGGGGCAGCAATTCAGGTGGACGATGCTCAATCTGGGTGTCGTGGACATCAGAGGCGTCGATGTGGCGGCACAAATGACTGTCAATCCGACTAAAGAATTATTCTTCACCATCAGAGGCCAATACACCTACCAACGTGCCATCGACATCACCAATCCGGCCGACAACTACTATCG
>CAZKYR010000151.1:0-4151 GCA_964557035.1 uncultured Bacteroides sp.
ACTCGACGGCACATTCTCAGGAATCGGTGTCGAGTTTACCATCAGCGACGACACCATCCACGTCGTCAGGGCAATCCCCGGAGGTCCGGCCGAGAAAGTCGGCATCAAAGCCGGTGACCGCATAGTCACCATCAATGGCAAGAAAGTGGCCGGCATAGAGATTACGAACGACACGGTCTTCAACACACTCAGAGGAGAGGCCGGCACGGTAGTCAAGCTTGGCATCAAGCGTCCCAGCTCACGCGACATTCACACCTTCGAGGTGACGAGAGGTCAGATACCTGTCAACTCGGTCGATGCCGCATACATGGTCTATGAGCGTGTCGGATACATCAAAATCAACACATTCTCACGCACAACCTACAACGAGTTTTATCAGGCGATCTCGCGTCTGCGCCGTCAGGGGGCGACAGACTACATTATCGACCTGCGCGACAATGGCGGAGGCCTGATGTCAGAGGCCGTGGCTATGGCAAACGAGTTTTTGCCGGCCGGAGCGATGATTGTCTACACCCAAGGTCGCACACGTGCATATAACGATGCCATTGTAGCTGACGGATCGGGCGGTTTCACTGACGCAGGAGTCGTGGTTTTGATTGACGAATTATCGGCGTCTGCAAGCGAGATTTTCGCCGGTGCCATCCAGGACAATGACCGTGGCACAATCATAGGTCGACGTTCGTTCGGCAAAGGGCTTGTGCAAAATCAAGAAGACCTGCCCGACGGCAGTGCCATCCGCCTCACGGTGGCGCGTTATTACACCCCGTCAGGGCGCTGCATACAAAAAGATTATACCGATGCAGCGGCATACGAGAACGACCTGTTAGACCGTTTTGAGCGTGGTGAGAACCTGAGTGCCGACAGCATTCACCTCGATGAATCATTGGTGTACTCAACTGTCGGCGGCCGCAAAGTGTATGGCGGTGGCGGCATCATGCCCGACATATTTGTACCCACCGATACCACAGGCATGACCACCTACTCGGCAGCTGTCACCAATGCCGGTTTGTTCCAAAAATTTGCGATGGAATACTGCGACCTCAATCGCGATGCTCTCACTGAGGCATCAGACACAGAGCAATTGCTTGAAATGTTACCCCCCGACGAGACGTTGCTCAATGCATTCGTGTCATTTGCCCGGTCGCATGGCGTGCCGGCACGTTGGTACTACATCAACCTTTCGCGCGACCTGATTGTTAATAACCTCAAAGCATTGATTGCTCGCGACATCCTTGGTTATGAAGCGCTTTATGAGATTCTTAATCAACGCGATCCGGCAGTCATGCGCGCTATTGACAACTTCAAAGAACAATAAGAATGAATAAAGATGAGATACGCCGCCTTATAAAGGCTCACAAGGCACTCCTATCGGACATCGAACGCAAAAGCGCGGCACAACGCGTTTTTGAGCGGCTCGAATCCACGGCTGCATTTAAACTTGCAGAGCATATTCTGATGTACAACTCTCTCCCGGACGAACTGTCTACCCGTGAGTTCATCAGCCGTTGGGCCGACCGCAAGCATTTTTATTTACCGCGCGTAAACGGTGTCAACCTCGAAATCCTGCCATACAACGCCACCCGACTTGCCATCGGCGCTTTTCACATCGAGGAACCTCAAGGCGAAGACACAGTCTCGCCCGATGCGATCGAACTGGTCATCGTGCCGGCTGTCGCATACGACCGGAGCGGCAACCGTGTGGGACGCGGCAAAGGATTCTACGACCGGCTGTTGGCCGAGACACGCGCCTCAAAAATCGGCGTGGGATATGATTTTCAGCTTGTAGAAGAAATAGAAGCTGACGCTCACGACATCCCTGTTGACTTTGTCATCACCGAGTCGCATCACATCTCTGTCAAACGTCGCTGATGGCAAAAGGTAACGCTGACGTACATGTCATTATCTGTGCCGCGGGCGTTGGTTCGCGGTTTGGCAGTGACATTCCAAAACAATTCTGCGACCTCAAAGGTCGACCGGTGTTGATGCACACGGTTGACCGATTCAGGACCGCATTACCGTCATGCGACATCACACTGGTAATCAGCGAACCGATGGAGCCACTGTGGCGCTCCATGTGCGACAAGCACCGCTTTCACTCTCCAAGAATTGTCTATGGTGGTCAAACCCGTTGGGAAAGCGTAAAAAACGCCGTCATGAGCCTTGAGAGCGGAGAGGATGATGTCGTGCTGATACATGACGGAGCGAGGCCTCTCGTGTCATACGCTACAATTATGAACGTTGTCGACGGCATGACAGGCCACGACGGTGCCTTACCTGCTACCCCTGTGACCGACTCGATACGAGCAGTCAGCAGCGAGGGTCACTCGACGCCTGTTGACCGCAAAAATCTGCGTGCCGTGCAAACTCCTCAGGGATTTGGGTACGCTCTGCTGAGAAAAGCCTATTCCCTCCCCTACAGGCCGTCATTCACTGATGATGCCTCGGTTGTCGATGCGGCCGGGTATCACGACATTGTCCTGACGCATGGTGACACACACAACATCAAGATCACAAATCCCGAAGACCTCAAAATCGCCGAACTGTTTGTGTGATGACACCTCTACACAATTCAGACATAAAGTTCATCAAAGGGATTGGCCCTTCGCGTGCCGATCTTTTGGGACGCGAGCTCGGCATTCACACCTATCACGATCTGCTCTATCACTTCCCTAACTCATACATCGACCGCTCGCGCATGTATCGCATACGCGATTTTCAGGGGCAGATGCCGCAAGTGCAAGTCAAGGGCAAGTTTGTCACGTTCACAGTTCAGGGCGAAGGAGCAAAGACACGCCTGGTAGGCCTATTCTCTGACGGATCGGCGGTGATGGAAGTAGTGTGGTTCAGACAAATAAAAAAACTGCGCGAAATCTACCGTGTAAACACCGAATATGTCCTTTTCGGGCGACCGGCTGAGTTTAACGGACGCTGGAGCATCGTTCATCCCGAGATAGACAAGCCCGAGACAGTCTCGGCCCAAGGCGGATTGCGCGGAACATATCCCCTGACCGAAAAACTGCGCACACGTTCGATCGGCTCAAAACAGCTTTTCACCTATATACAGACGCTGCTTAAAAGCATCAGTATTATACCTGAATTCTTGCCGGCAGATGTCGTTGAGCGCTATAAATTGATGTCGCGCGACGAAGCGATCAGGACACTCCACAACCCCAAAGACAATGCGGCACTGCAACGTGCACGCGAGCGCATGAAATTTGAGGAGTTGTTCAAATTGCAGATAGATATTGTCAGAACGGGACGTTTGAGACGGCAGAATATACAAGGCATCATGTTCAAGCATGTCGGCCGTTTTTTCAATCAGTTTTACAGCGACTTTTTGCCGTTTGAACTGACAGACGCGCAAAAACGTGTCATCCGCGAGATACGCACGGACATGGGCTCAGGCAAACAGATGAACCGACTGTTGCAAGGTGATGTAGGCTCGGGCAAAACGATGGTTGCGCTCATGTGCATGCTGATAGCACTCGACAACAATGTGCAGGCATGTCTGATGGCACCCACCGAGATCCTTGCCACTCAGCATTTTGAGACAATCAGCAAGCTTGTCGCTCCACTGGGGGTCAATGTCAAGCTGCTCACCGGCTCAACGCCGTCAGCTGCCAGACGAACGATTCACGAACAGCTCGTTGACGGTTCGTTGCACATTCTCATCGGCACACATGCCGTCATTGAAGACAATGTCCAATTCGCTCGCCTTGGATTTGTCGTTGTTGACGAACAGCATCGGTTTGGCGTGATGCAACGCGCACGCCTATGGAGCAAAAGTGCCGTAGCACCACACGTGCTTGTCATGACCGCCACGCCGATTCCCCGCACATTGGCCATGACAGTCTACGGCGACCTCGACGTATCGGTCATTGACAGCCTACCACCCGGACGTAAGCCCGTGGAGACACTGCTCAGATATGATGAGCGCCGTGCCGACGTGTATCGGTCAATTGGTCGTCAGCTCAAAATGGGACGTCAAGCCTACATCGTCTACCCGCTTATAACTGAGAATGAGAAGCTCGACCTCAAAAGCCTCGAGGAGGGATTTGAGTACACACGCGCCATGTTCCCACACTACAAGGTAGCTATGGTTCACGGCAAAATGAAGCCGGCTGAGAAAGACTATCAGATGCAATTGTTCG
>CAZKYR010000152.1:0-4144 GCA_964557035.1 uncultured Bacteroides sp.
ATTGTGTATTTCTTTATGTTTTGACCGAATGTGCGGGCGACGGCCAGCACATATTGCAAATCGGCCGAGCCATCCTCGTCGGGGGGTGTGCCGACAGCGCTGAACACGATGTCGACATCGTCGATGCATGAAGCGAGGTCGGTTGTGAACTTGAGACGACCCTCGGCGACGTTGCGCTTGACGAGTTCGTCAAGTCCGGGTTCATAGATGGGGACTTGTCCGTCAAGAAGCGATTTTATTTTGTTCTCATCGACATCGACACAGGTGACGTTGACACCCATTTCGGCAAAACATGTGCCCGAAACGAGTCCTACATATCCGGTTCCGACTACGGCTATATTCATATTGAGTAGAGTTTTCAGTTACTAAATTATTTAAGCGGGTTGGCCTCAGACCTGTACCATTTGATAAATTCGGCTATCCCCTCATGGAGTTTTATATGCGGCTTGAGACCGGTGGCTTTTTCGAGGCGAGAGGCGTCGGCACATGTCATGTAGACGTCTCCTGGCTGCATCGGCAGGTATATTTTCTCGGCGGTGTGGCCGCATGCTGTCTCGATTTCGGCGATGAAGTCCATGAGTTTCACCGGGTTTGATCCGCCGATGTTGTATATGTTGAAACAGATGCCGTTTTCGTTTTTGGCCGGGTTGCCGTCGACGACCGCGACAGTGCCGTCGACAATGTCGTCGATGTATGTGAAGTCGCGCATCATGTCACCGTGGTTGAACACTTTGATAGGTTCTCCGCGCAAAATCGCTCCTGCAAAGAGCATCGGCGACATGTCGGGACGTCCCCAGGGACCGTAGACAGTGAAATATCTCAGACCTGTAGCGGCCAAACCGTATAGCTTGCTGTAGGCATGGGCCATGAGCTCGTCGCTCTTTTTTGAGGCGGCATAGAGGCTGACAGGGGTGTCGGCTTTGTCGTCCTCGCAGTAGGGAATCTTGGTGTTGAGTCCGTAGACCGAGCTTGATGACGCGAACACGAGGTGCTTGACCGATGTGTTGCGGCATCCCTCGAGTATGTTGAGAAAGCCCACGATGTTGCTCTGCAGATAGGCATACGGATTGGAGATCGAGTATCGCACGCCCGCCTGCGCTGCCAGATTGACGACGGTGTCAAACTTCTCGGCGGCAAAAAGGCTGTCGACCGCGGTTTTGTCAGAGATGTCAAGGCGGGTAAACCTGAGGTTGGGATATGAAGCCGACACATGCATCACGCCCGATTTGAAGTCGTTGTCGCTGATGATGCCTCCCCGTCTGAGACGGGCATATTTAAGCCTGACGTCATAGTAGTCGTTGAGATTGTCAACGCCAATGACGTCATCGCCGCGTTGAGCAAGACGCTCAGCCACAGCCGAACCAATAAACCCTGCTGCCCCGGTGACGAGAATTTTCATGATGCAGTTAGCTTTATGTCGTGCAAAGTTACAAAAAAATCTTAAATTTTGATGCCTGCAGGCACTCTTTGTTATAAAAGTGCCCTATAAATAGACCTTTAATAAAAAAGATGTGGCAAATATTACAGGCGTGACAAAAATGCGACCCGGCTTGTCGGCCGGTTCGCATTGTGATGTCGTTGAGATGATATCGTTATTTTTTACGTGGCGTGCGGCGCTGCTTGGTCTTAGGATGTCGCTTGCCTTGTGCTATGGCTTGGTTGGCAGTGACGACTTTGCCCATTCGGTCCTCACCTTTGCGGTTGTCAGGATTGACGATGGTGAAATCCAACTGCTTGCGTTCGAGGTTGGTGCGTGCCACGCGCACTTTCACCTTGTCGCCTAAGCGATAGCGCGTTCCCTTGCGACGGCCGGTGATGCAATAGTTCTTCTCATCATAGTCATAGAAGTCGTCGTCGAGGTCGTGCATCGTCACTAAGCCCTCGCACTTATTTTCGTCGAGTTCGACATACAGTCCCCATTCGGTGACACCGGTGATGACACCGTCATATTCTTCACCCAAATGGTCGTTCATAAACTCGACCTGCTTATATTTGATTGACGCACGCTCGGCATTGGCGGCGAGCTGCTCCATCTCTGACGAGTGTTTGCACTCATCCTCGAGCTTCTCCTTGTTGGTGCTCTTGCCGTTGTTGGTCAGATAGCGGTCGAGGAGGCGATGAACCATCATGTCGGGGTAACGGCGGATGGGAGAGGTGAAGTGGGTATAGTAGTCAAATCCGAGGCCATAGTGGCCGATGTTGTCGGTCGTGTACACAGCTTTGGCCATAGACCTGATGGCGAGCGTTGACAAGAAATTCTCCTCACCTTTGCCTTTGACGTCGGCAAGCATTTTGTTGATCGAACGGTTGATGGTGGTACGTTCGCCGTTGTGTTTGAGCTTGTAGCCAAACGTCTTTGCCAGTGAGGCGAGGTCGGTGAGTTTCGTGGGGTCGGGTTGATCGTGGACACGATAGACCATTGAGCGCGGTTTGCGGCGTCCGCCGGGATTGCCGATCGCTTCGGCCACAGTGCGGTTGGCCAGCAGCATGAACTCCTCGATGAGCTTGTTGGCGTCCTTTGACTCTTTGAAGTATACACCGGTGGGATGGCCTTTGTCATCAAGGATGAATTTCACCTCGGCGCGGTCAAACTCTACCGATCCGTTGTCATATCTGCGCTTGCGCAAAATCTTGGCCAGACGGTCGAGCGTAAGTATCTCATCTTTCATATCTCCCTCGCCGGTCTCGATGACTTGTTGTGCCTCCTCGTATGCAAAGCGGCGGTCCGAGCGTGTGACGGTGCGGACGATGCGCTTGTTGATGACGTTGGCGTTGTCATCCATCTCAAAGATGCACGAGTAGGTGAGCTTGTCTTCGTTGGGCCTGAGCGAGCAGATGCCGTTTGAGAGGTGCTCGGGGAGCATGCGCACTACGCGGTCAACAAGATAGACCGATGTGGCGCGGCTCTCAGCTTCTTTGTCGAGCAGCGTGCCGGGCTTGACATAATGAGTGACATCAGCGATGTGTACACCCACCTCATAGTTGCCGTTGGGCAGCCGGCGGAAAGATAGAGCGTCATCAAAGTCTTTGGCATCTGCCGGGTCGATGGTGAATGTCGGCACGTCGCGCATATCCTCACGTGCGGCGACAACCTCGGGGGTGATACCTGCATCGATTTTCTCGGCTGCGGCGGTGACATTCTCGGGATATTTATATGGGAGTCCGAACTCTGCCAGAATTGCGTGAATCTCGGCATTGTTCTCGCCCGTTTTGCCCAAGATGTCTACAACTTGGCCTTTGGGATTCTTTGCGTCTCCGGGCCAGCCTGTTATGCGGACGATGGCCTTGTCGCCGGTCTTGCCCCCCTTGAGGCAATTTTTGGGTATGAAAATATCTGTCGCCAGATATTTGCTGTCAGTGAGCAGATAGCCAAAGTGCTTGTCAACCTGGAGCGTGCCGATGAATGTCTGATCTTTTTTCTCAATGATTTCGATTACTTCAGCCTCAGGTTCGACACCCTGGCGGTGTGCGGTGATGTTGACGCGCACACGGTCACCGTTGAGAGCATGCATCGAGTTGCGCTCGGCGACCATGATTGTCTCTTGGTCGTCATCGGTGATTACGCTGTTTTTGCCATTGGCACGACGCACAAAGACACCGGTTGTCATGTTGCTGCGTTGCGGCGCCTTGTATTTGCCCGGAGACACCTCGATGAGATCGCCGGCCGTGGCCAGCTGTGCTAATGCTTCGCTGACCATGCGCTGGCGCAGAGGCGCCGACTCACCGATGGCGGCTGCCGCCTGGCGATAGTTAAATGTTTGCGTCCCTGCTTTTTCTATATATTCAAGAAGCTGAGCCTTGATGCGGTCTCCGGCTTTTTTTGTTGCTGATCGTGCCATTGTGATGAAGCGTTAAAAGTTGTTTTTAAGTCTGAGTGTTAAAACTTCTATTTAATAACGCTTAATCAGGCGTCAATGTTGGCATAGTTGGCATTAGCCTCGATGAAATCACGGCGCGGACCTACATCTTCGCCCATGAGCATCGAGAAAATGCGGTCGGCGGCGGCGGCATCCGAGATTTGCACTTGCTTGAGCATGCGGTGCTCGGGTGACATGGTGGTGTCGCGCAACTCTTGTGCCGACATCTCACCGAGACCTTTGTAGCGTTGCACGGTTGTGTTCGAGCCATATTTCTCGATGAATTG
>CAZKYR010000153.1:0-1726 GCA_964557035.1 uncultured Bacteroides sp.
GGCCGCACTGGCACTCTGGACAGCTTTTGCCACGTTAAATAATGACTTAAAAAACTGATTATGATAGAGATATATTGCGTCAACGATGACCGTACATATAAAGTGAAGGGTGGCACGTCGCTTGCAACCATCCGTGCCATGCTTGGCGACAGATTGGGCTTTGAACCGGTGATAGCGCGTGTCAACAACAAGACAGAGGACCTGAACTATGAGGTGTATCAGCCCAAGCGCATAGAGTTTGTGGGATATGAGTCAGCCTCGGGGCGGCGTGCGTGCGTGCGGTCGCTCTGCATGATGCTCTATGCGGCGCTGCGGCGCGAGCCGGGGATGACGCGGCTGTATGTGAGCCATTCGCTCGCGCACGGCTACTATTGCCGCTTTGAGGGTGACATGGCCGTGACACCGGCATCGGTCGAGCGGTTGCGCGCGGCGATGCTCGAGATGGCTCGTGCGAATATGCCTTTTGTGCGTCACACCGAGCCGACCGACCGGGTGTGCGCGCTGTTTGCCGCACAGGGACTCGACGACAAGGTGCACCTGCTCGAGAGCG
Organism: uncultured Bacteroides sp.; assembly: GCA_964557035.1. Taxonomy (GTDB): domain Bacteria; phylum Bacteroidota; class Bacteroidia; order Bacteroidales; family Muribaculaceae; genus CAZKYR01. Next base: position 551 of record CAZKYR010000153.1, read on the forward strand.
TGGGCGACCTCTACACCGACTATTACACCTTGGGCGACACGGCCGACAGCTACTACGGAGCGTTGGTGCCCTCGACCGGCATGACCGGACGGTTTGACCTGATACCTTACAAAGAGGGGGTGCTGTTGTTGCCCTACGATGCGGCCGACCCGTCACAGGTGACTCATCCCGTCAAGCAAGACAAGATGTATGAGGCATTTGCTCGACACCTGCGTTTTAACGAAGTGTTGGGTGTGAGCAATGTCGGACAGCTTAACCTGGCGGTGACAACACGCCGTGCAGCCGACCTGATCAATGTGGCCGAGGCATTGCACGACAAGCACATAGCCTCGATTGCCGACGAGATAGCCGGCCGCTATCGCCGCGGAGGAGCGCGTGTGGTGCTGATTGCCGGCCCGTCATCGTCGGGCAAGACCACGACCGCCAAGCGACTGGCCATTTACCTGATGACCAACCTGCTCAAACCGCGCACCATTTCGCTCGACAACTATTTTGTCAGCCGCGACAAGACACCGCTCGACGAGACGGGCGAATATGACTACGAGTCGCTCTATTCGCTCGACCTCGAGCAATTTAACGCCGACCTCAACGCCCTGATTGCAGGCGAAGAAGTGAAAATGCCGACCTACAACTTTGAGCGCGGCGAACGCGAGTACCGGGGTGACACCCTGCAGTTGGGCGAGGGGACGATATTGCTCATCGAGGGCATACATGGCCTCAACCCCGAGCTGACGTCTCACATCGAGGAGAAGATGAAATATCGCGTGTATGTGTCGGCCTTGACATCGCTTGCCCTCGACGACCACAACTGGGTGCCCACGACCGACAACCGTCTGCTGCGACGCATCATCCGCGACCACAAGTATCGCGGCACCTCGGCGCTCGAGACCCTGCGCCGCTGGCCCAGCGTGCGCCGTGGCGAGGAACGGTGGATATTCCCGTTTCAAGAGAATGCCGACTCGACATTCAATTCGTCGCTTATCTTTGAGTTAGGCGTGATGAAAGACTATGCCGACACACTGCTGCGCGACATCCCCAACAACGTGCCCCAGTATGCCGAAGCCTATCGATTGCGCAAATTTCTGCATTATTTTCACTCGATTCCACAGACGAGCATTCCGCCGACATCGCTGTTGCGCGAGTTTTTGGGAGGCAGCTCGTTCAGCTATTGATCGC
>CAZKYR010000153.1:1826-4113 GCA_964557035.1 uncultured Bacteroides sp.
GCCTCGATGCCGTTGTCTCTGAGCATCCCGGCTGCGATGTAAGCTTCTTGAATAGTGGCGTACGTGGCGACGCACCTCCAGTCCTTAGCGTTCATGGTTGGCTCGGTTTTTGGCGTTAAAACATGATTGAATTGATTGTGATTGACAAATTTACTTAGAATATTAATAATCACCAATCCCGCGACACAAAAAATTTACTTCGGGTGCTTACCGACAATTCCCGTGTGCATCTCTGACTACGGGAATCCGATTGATGCGAGCTGATTCACAAAATTAGTTAATCGGGTTGACAGACAGCGAAAAATGTTGTATCTTTGCACTCCAAAACACAAAAGTTTTTCGCATTATCACTTATCTGATGAAACTATCTCTCACTCTTTTAGCAGCAGCAATCATTGGTACGGCACACTCTGTGTCGGCTCTCGATATTACTTGCACCACTCCGGGCACTCTCTGTGACGCCGGCATCCCGGCCGAGACTGTCTCGCTGTCTGTCAGCGGCACAATCAACGCGGCCGACTTTGCCTACATCACTGACAATCTGACATCGCTGACATCACTCGACTTGCAAAACGTATCCATCGCCCCCTATGAAGGCACAGCCTTGGTGACCGGCGTGATGCGTGCGGATGCCAACACGCTCCCCCAATGCGCACTCATCGGCTCGAAGGTGTCATCGATCAATCTCCCCGCCGGGCTGACAGCCATCGGCGATGCGGCACTTGCCGGCCTGCCCATCACCGACATCACCATTCCGCCGACTGTGACAACGCTCGGTTCGGGTGTGTTTTCGCGCTGCACATCGCTGACATCGCTGACCATCCCGGCATCGGTGAATGTTGTCGGCGACAATCTCGCACGCGGTTGCACATCGCTGACGACGGTCAACATCGAGGGTAACATCGGCGGTGTGCCGGCGTATGCTTTTGACGGCTGCACGTCGCTCAAAAGTTTCAAGGCCCGCGCGTCGCTGAGCGGTGTGGGCAACTATGCCTTCAGCGGTTGCAGCTCGCTGGCCAAATTTGATTTCACCCCGGCGCTCAGCGTCATCGGCGACTATGCTTTCTATGGCACATCGCTGAGCGTAGCCGACATGTCGGCGTGTGTCGGCATGAAGTCGTTGGGCGCATACAGCTTTGGCGACTGCGCCAAACTGACATCGGTCACTATCCCCGAGGGTGTCACCTCGGTTGGCGTGGGCGCATTCTTCAACGACTCAAAAATCACGGCCATCTACATGCCTCAGACTATCACTGTGCTCAACGCCCTGACATTCAAAGGTCTCACCGAAATCACCAACGTGTCAAACATCATGCATCAGCATGTGACCGAGATTGGCGACTATGCCTTGACGGGTTGGCACAAGATTGAGTCGGTCAACATGTCGGGTGAACTCGAGCATGTCGGCGACCATGCGATGGAGGACTGGAAGTCACTCAAATCGATCAACGCCGACCGACTGCGCACTATCCCCTCGATGGGCGAAAAGGTGTGGGACGGCATCGACCAAAGCAAAGTGGCATTGTATGTGCATCTGTCTGACATCGAGATGTATAAAGAGGCACCTCAATGGGGTGACTTTGACGTGCAGCAGATTCCCAACGACGTGCAGGAGGTGATCAGCGATCCGGAGTCGACCGTCAGGATCTACATGAGTGGCAACGACATCTGCGTGCTGTCTGACAACGACATAGAGTTGGTTGAGGTGTATGACACCGGCGGCATGTTGCTGGTGCGCGTCGAGCCATACGACACAGCCGCAATGATAAACGTGTCTGACATCACAAGCCGCCTCCTCATTGTGCGCGCCTTGTGCCAAGGCGACAGGGTGACGACGGCCAAGCTCAAACGATAAATTGTGCGCGAGCTTTGTCAAGGCGACAGGGTGACGACGGCTAAACTCAAACGATAAACAATGGGTAAAAACAAGCTCAAGAAATTCAGGGAGATGGACGAGATTGACTTCGTCTTTCAATATCCCTTTGCCGCGTTGCAACAGCCCGGCGGATTCCCTCATCGCGGTGCGTGGCACAGCTATTTTGGCAACGACAACCCCATCACTCTCGAGCTTGGATGCGGCAAAGGTGAATACACCGTCGGACTGGCGCGCCGTTTTAAAGACCGCAACTTCATCGGCATCGACATCAAGGGTGCCCGCATGTGGACAGGCGCCAAACAGGCCGTTGCCGAGGGGCTTGACAACGTAGCGTTTATCCGAACCGACATCTCGCTCTTGCCCGCTTTTTTTGCCCCCGGCGAGGTAGACGAGATTTGGATTACTTTCCCC
>CAZKYR010000154.1:0-4052 GCA_964557035.1 uncultured Bacteroides sp.
AACGGCGGCACATCGCAGTGGGCCGAGAACCTCTCGCTGATGTTCACATTCCGCGGCATCCCCTGCATCTACTATGGCTCGGAGGTTGAGTTCAAGAAAGGCAAACCCATCGATGTCGGCGGCGAGAACAACAAGACTCCCCGGTCAGAGTCAGGCCGCGCATACTTCGGCACATACCTCGAGGGTGACGTCAACGCAAGCGACTTCGGTGTGTACACCGCAAGCGGCAATGCCAAGACTACACTCAACGGCGACCTGTCACAGCACATCATCCGTCTGAACAAAATACGTGCAGCCGTACCCGCGCTCCGCAAAGGCCAGTACACATTTGACGGCTGCTCGGCCGACGGCGGCTGGGCGTTCAAACGCGCATACAAAGACTCATACGCACTCGTTGCCATCAACGGCGGTGCAACCTTCACCAACGTGCCCGACGGCACATACGTAGACCTCGTCACAGGCGAGAGCTACAAACCCGCCGGCGGCAAAATCACCGTGTCAGCCTCTAAGACCAAAGGTCAGCTCCGTGTACTCGTAAAAGGCTGGACAGGTGGCAAAGTAGGCGAGGATGGCAAATTCATCTACGCTTCTTCACCCGTAGCTCACGGCGGCAACCCCACATTTGAGGATCCCGGCGTTTCACAGTACTACACCGCTGATGATGCCATCGGCTCACCCGCAGTCTTGTTCTCACCCGCAGGCGGCGCATTCAAGACCGACGAGCTCACCGTCACCGCTACTCTCAACGATGCTGCCACAACAGGCTGGATCAAGGTTGGCTCACAGGCTCAGAAGAACCTCACCCAGGGCACAAGCACCACATTCACCATCGGCAAAGACATGAACTTTGGCGAGTCAGTGACCGTCACCTGGGGTGCTGACACCTACACCGGCAAGGTGACCTACACCAAGGTTGACCCCAACGCAGTCATCACCATCTATGTGAAAGCTCCCTCAGCCCCCAACATCTACGCATGGGATGCTAACGGCTCACTCACCGGCGAATGGCCCGGCACCAAGATGACCCAGACCACCGTTGTTGACGGCTCTACATTCTACTACATGTCGTTCCCCGACGCAGAAGACTCGATGAATGTCATCTTCAACGACGGCAACGGTCATCAGACTGCCGACATCACCGGCATCACCGAGGACACATACTTTGAGTATGACGGCAACACAAGCGCCACCAAACTCGACATCACTCCCGGCCCCAAAGCTCCTGTCCTCCGCGCTAATCCTGCATCAGGCAAACAGTTCAGCGACAAGCTCACCGTCACCCTGACCGTGTCGCCCGAGACAACCATCTACTACACTCTCGACGGCTCGCAGGCATCAGCCTCAAGCACACGCTACACAGGCCCCATCACCATCACCGAGACAACAACCATCAACGCCTACGCCAAGAATGAGATCGGCGAGACACGTCAGTCATTCACATACACCAAGACCGACAACCCCATCAGCGATCAGCTCACCGCATACTTTGACAACTCAGCTTCAAACTGGTCAAATGTATATGCATACTGCTGGGATGACACCCACGTGGAGAGCAACGCATTCTCAGGCGGCTGGCCCGGCAAGAAACTGACCGAGACAGTAGTCGTAAATGGCAAGACACTCTACGTCTTCAACTTCAAACCCGCAGGCGAGCTTGCTAACGGCATGATCATCTTCAACGATGGCCAAGGCAACCAGACAGCCAACCTCACATTTGTCGACGGCGGCATCTACAATGCCCAAGGTTACACCGGCCAGCAGTACACTTCGGTTGAGAACCTCTATGTCGAGGGTCTCCGCATCCGTGCCAACGGCGGCAACCTCATCATCGACTCACCGTTTGACTGCACGATCGACGTAGTCAGCATCCTCGGCGTCACACTCAAACTCGACATCGAGGCCGGCCACAACGTCATCAGCGACCTCAAACACGGCTTCTACATCGTCAACGGTACAAAAGTCATGCTCTGATAGCACATCATTCTAACAAATAGCAGGTCCCGCATCATTTGTTTGGTGCGGGACCTCTTTTTTAAGCATGTTTTCCAACGTTTGTGCCGACATCGGCGACTTAGCAGAAATATAGATGCCGACATCGGCGACATTGAAGAACTATCGGAGGGTTGAATTTGTTTTAAGTGATAATGATTAAATTAGATTAATATGAGAAAGAGATTGTATCTGATATTGGCAGTGGTGGCCGCTATGCTGACTGTCACGGGGTGTAGCTCATACACGCTGATTAACAGTGAGTCGTATGTTGGAGCGAACCTGAATTCGTTCCACACTTTCAGGATTGTGACGCCTCAGGACGGTGAACTGCCACCCGGCATGTCGATGGTGTCGTACTACAATATCGCGGCAGCCATACGCGAGCAGATGGTTGAACGAGGTTTTACCGAAGACCCTAATTCCCCTCTGTTGGTGAATATTGGCCTGACGGTGAAGAAAGATCTTGTAAATGTGCCCGTGACGCAGACCATACAGACAGGTCCGGCAGTGCCTCCGCCCCCTGTAGTTGCGCCTCCCCTGCCCCGCCCTGTTCAACCCGGAGTAGTGCCCGGCCCTGGACCCGCGATGAACGGCTTAACGCCGGTGTTTATCTATCCACGCTCATATTATTGGCCCAACTACACGACGGTGACCCAGTGGGTGCCCACCATATATAAAGAGGGCGTCCTGACGATTGACCTCGTGGATATTACAAAGGAAGAGCCGGTTTACACAGCATCTGTGGCGACCATTCTTGACAATGGCGACAACCAATTGCAGACACTGTCAGGGATTGTTAAGGCCGTAAAAGTGCTGTTCTCAAAATTCCCGGTAGCGGTTCAAAATCAAGCCTCTTGAACAGCGGCGCGTCACCGCAACGACTCGGGTGTAATGACGACGCGTGTGGTCGACCCTGTCGCCTGCGATGTCAGGTGAAGGATGATGCTGACCCGCTGATTGTTGAGCGCGTCCACAAGCTCACGGTCCATCAGACCGGGTTGACGGTAGAGATCGACAAACATCTGCGCTATCTTCCCCTCTGACAAGCCGTCGGTCATCGAGCTACTGTATGTGACATCGATCGACAGGCTGTCACCGCGGTATGACGAATCAAAACGTTCGATACCGGGCACTGACATCATCTGCTGCATGTTTTGAGGCGAATTGAGTTCGGCGACGGCAGCCTCTATGATTTTGTCGTCGCGATTTGCACATGCAGTCAGCGCGAGCAGTGCCGCAGCAATGATTATACGCCTCATTTCTTAATTTTTAATTTGTTGCAGTGCGCAAGCAAGCTGGTCGGGACACGATGTGCCTCGACCTTTGCAATCTATGCCTTTGAGACGTGCAATGACATCATCGATCGTCATGCCTTCAACCAATTTGCTGATGCCCTGAGTGTTGCCATGACAACCGCCATCAAAACGCACACTCTTGACGATCTCGCCGTCAGTCTCAATCTCGATAGCTCGCGAGCAGGTGCCCACGGTGTTATATTTGTGTATCATGGCGCAAATTTACTCACTTTTGTCGGGTTTGTCAAAGATTATTGCTAATTTTGCAACGCTATGCGTCGGGCGACATCTGTCACTGACGCAACTTCTGCCCATAATTCATTTAACATCGCCTTATTATGAATCAAATTTCAGAGCGCGTCAATTCTCTTTCACCGTCACAGACATTGGCAATGTCACAAAAAAGCGCCGAGCTAAAGGCATCGGGCATCGACGTGATCAACCTGTCGGTGGGTGAGCCTGACTTCAATACTCCTGACCACATCAAGCAAGCGGCTGTCACAGCTATAGACGAGAACTACTCTCACTACTCGCCCGTAGCAGGCTACATGTCCTTGCGCAAAGCCATCAGCGAGAAGTTTGCCAAAGAGAATGGCGTCACTTTTGCCCCCGAACAGATTGTCGTCGGCAACGGCGCCAAGCAAGCGCTCTGCAATGTCATTCTGTCGGTAGTCAATCCGGGCGACGAGGTCATCATCCCCACCCCGGCCTGGGTAAGCTATGTCGAGATGGTCAAGCTGGCCGAGGGCAAAAGTGTCCTGGTGC
>CAZKYR010000155.1:0-3961 GCA_964557035.1 uncultured Bacteroides sp.
TATCCCACAGTGTTGAGGCGTCGGGATAGTCAAGAAACTCAAAATATAAATCAGGGACGTCGGTGTATATCATGCGACAAGAGTCAACCGCCTCGAGATTGATGTTGAGATCTGTGTCATCATCGAGTCGGTAGCTGACAGTCGGGGTGTCGTTGAGTTCGTGAATGAAGTCATAAGCGTTGTTACGCCCGATCTCGAGTATCTCAAAGCCGCCGTCATTGCGATATATAGCCATGCGGGGAACAATTGCATCGACATTCAACGCGCAAAGTGTGGCTATGAGTAAAAACAATTTTTTCATCGCACGCAAATTTTAAAGGTCAGGCTATCGTTGACGACAGCGATGTAAATGTCAGATGCAAGATTGGCGAGCGACACGTCAATGGCATCAAAGCCCGATTGCTCGTAAACTTTTGTGCCTGCCACGCTAAATATTTTGCATGTGAGAGGCTGCCCTGCATGTCTCACGGCCAGCGTGTAGTCCGACATGCTGATAGCCGGGGAGCCGTCGCTGACAGTCTCAACCGAAGTGGTGCCCTGGAGAGGGTCTTGCATTGAGGTGAAATCCTTGCTGTCGTCGTCGACGGTCTCCATCTTGGTGATGTAGCTGAACGATTGGACATGAGGAAACTCAAAGCCGAGCCAGCCTTCAGGCCCGTGGACTCTCAGCGCTATCGGGTCGACGGTGCAATCCATGCCGTCATACATCGGCACGTCAATCGGCTCTGTGATGCCGTGAATTTTGACGCGAAGGTAGGGCCTCTCGACAATGAGCCCGTTCTCAACGTCAACAGAGGCGAACACACAGCCAAACCCTAAAGCAAAAAGAAATATGAGGTAAAACAGTCGTTTCATTATCTGATATTTATGCTCGATGATTGACGCCGGCGGGGGTTGAGGACAGCGCGATAATATTCTGACTCGGCCATGTCAAACTGATTGGCGTAAGATTGGAACTTGGTGAAGTCTGCCGTTTTGAGGCGATAGTGACCGAACCGGCCTGACAGTTCGCGCCGCGACAGTTGGCGTTTGAGCTCGACCTCGGCTTTGAATCTGCAATTGACCTCGATTGTAGCCGCCACATCGTTGCTGTTCTCGGGCTTGTTGGCGCTGCATTTTAGCTTATAGGTGCCCGCATCGGTCTGTATCAGCGAGCAATAGCCATGTGCCCGCTCTCGCATCACCGGCTCGCGTTCGCGGTCGTAGACGGCATTGAAGGTGTCTGCGATTTCGCCCGTTGACATCTGAGAGGCGCGTTCGGCACCGATGAATTTGTCGATGTAAATGTCGAGCAGCCGCTTGAAACATTCGAGTGTGACGCGGGTGTCACCGCTGGCACTGTGCTCGGTCGACGCCTCGACAGATATGCCGAGACGTTCGGCAACTGCAGTTAGTCCGGGGCCGCTGTCGATAGGTACTCCCTCATATTGTCCGATACACACCCAGAACCAACGTCTCAGCTCAACCGTTTTCTTGTCTTCAAGACCTGTGATGCCCTCGTTTGTGAGTTTCTCAACGTCGTTGTTGAGCGCGAAGCCGATGATGCGGTCAGCGCGGTCGATGATAGACTGTATGTCGCGGCGGCATTTGTTGAATGTCGGCATCTCCCTGACCATCTCGGGAGTGATGTGATGAATGTCAGACGGCCATCGTGACATACCTTCGGGCTTGAAAAGATGATGATAGAGTTCGTTGCCCGAGATGTCAAAGATTGACAGCTCGAGCAAGCGGCGGCCATTGGCAAATTCGCCGTCAAGGCATATGAAATCAAAGCGGTTGTCAGCTGATGCAGACATTTGTCAGTTGCTATTCGTTCTCAAAGGGTTGTTCGGGGTCGAGTAAAGTAAAACCGGCTTGGGTCAACGCGTCCCAAAAACCGGGGAAACTTTTATCGACACATTCAGCGTTGCGTATTATGATGCCGGGGAGATAAAGCGCCACCGTAGCGAGGGCCATGGCCATGCGATGGTCATTGTGGGTGTCAAAGTCGGGGAGCACACCGATGGGTATCATGCGGCCGTCCCAATAGAGCTCACCTGCGGGGCGTATCTCGACCATGCAGCCGATTTTGGCCAGTTCGTCAGCAAGAGCCTCCAGACGGTCACACTCTTTGTGCTTGAGTGAGGCGATGCCGGTGATGTGCATCGGCACACGCAACAAAGCGCATGTGACAGCCACCGCCGGCACCAGGTCGGGATGCCCTGACATGTCTGCCTCAAACCGGGAGTAGGTTTCGGGTGACGGTGTCAGTGCGACACGGGTGTCAGGATGCTCCTCAGACCGGTCGGTCAAGACTCCCAGTCGCTCAAAATACTTGGCCACAGTGCGGTCTCCTTGCACGCTGTTGAGCGACATGTCGTCAAATTCAATCCATCCGGCCGACAGAGCCGCAATCTCATACCAATAAGAGGCTGCCGACCAGTCGCGTTCGCACTTCCAATCCTCGCCGACAGGCTTGTAGATACCCGGCTCCACGCGTACACTCATCGGGTGTACGGTCACATCGACACCGCGCTCGGCCATCATGGCTGCCGTCATGCGTATGTAGGGCATAGACGGACACTCTTGCTCAAAATCTATGGTCAGCCCTTGTGCCATCAATGGCGCAATCATCATCAACGCAGACACAAACTGTGAGCTGACGGTCGGGTCAATCATCACCTGACCGCCGTCGAGGTTTTTGCCGCAGATGTGAACAGGGAGATAGCCTTCCTCGCCCTTGTAGGTGATGTCGGCACCGAGGGCACGGAGCGTGTTGACCAAAGCACCGATGGGGCGACGGTCGCCCTCAAGGGTGACGCAACGCCCCGGGGTTGCCGCCGCAAGCGCGGTGACAAACCGCATTGCCGTGCCGTTGTTGTGCAGATTGACGGTGTCAGCCGAGGTGTCAGCGAGAGCCGCGGACAACATGCGTGTGTCGTCACAGTCGCTGACCCGGTTGGACAAGTCGGCCTTGTCGCGGGTGAGGGCGTTCATCACAAGCGCACGGGCTGACACACTCTTTGAGAGTGGCAGTGTGACAGTGGCCTCGAGCATCCCCTCGGGCGGGAGTATGCGATAGTCCATCATTTGGCAATGAGCAAGAAGTAGTTTTTCTTGCCTTTTTGTACGAGGATATATTTGTCTTGCAACAGCATATCGGCCGACGCGGGGACGTAGACATCGGTCACTTTCTCTTTGTTGATCGAGAAGCCACCCTGTTGGGCCAACTTGCGGAGCTCGCCTTTGGACGCAAATACCGGGGCGCGCTCGGTGAGCAGGTCGGCAATCTGCAACTCGCCGCCAATTATCTCATCGCGCGACACCTCAAATGTCGGCACACCCTCAAAGACAGCCAACAGCGTAGGCTCGTCTATGCGGCGCAGTGTCTCGCCCGCTTTGTTGCTGAACAAGATCTGCGATGCCTCGACAGCAGCCTCATAGTCCTCGGCGCTGTGTACCATTGTCGTGATCTCTTTGGCAAGACGTTTTTGCAACGGGCGCTGACCGGGGTCGGCATTTTGCTGTGCAACGAGATCCTCGATCTCTTCGCGCGAGAGGGTAGTGAAGATCTTGATATATTTCTCGGCGTCGGCGTCAGAGACGTTGAGCCAGAACTGGTAGAACTTGTAGGGTGAGGTGTAGCGCGCGTCGAGCCAGACGTTGCCGCTCTCGGTCTTGCCGAACTTGCCACCGTCGGCCTTGGTGATGAGGGGGCAGGTGATGGCAAAGACGTTCTCCTCGCCGGTCTTGCGGCGAATGAGCTCGGTGCCGGTGGTCATGTTGCCCCACTGGTCGCTGCCGCCGAGTTGCAGACGGCAGCCGCGGGTCTGGTAGAGGTGGAGGAAGTCGTAGCCCTGGAGCAGCTGGTAAGAGAACTCGGTGAACGACATGCCCTCGCGCGACTCGCCCGAGAGGCGCTTTTTAACCGAATCCTTGGCCATCATGTAGTTGACGGTGATATGCTTGCCGATGTCGCGGA
>CAZKYR010000156.1:0-3837 GCA_964557035.1 uncultured Bacteroides sp.
GAAATCTTGCGCGCCGAGGGTGAAAAAAAGGCGCTGATACTCCGCTCGGAGGGTGAGAAGGAGTCGCGCATCAATCAGGCCGAGGCCGCCAAGCGATCAGAGATTCTACAGGCCGAGGGTCTGGCGCAAGCAAAGATATTGCAGGCCGAGGCTGAGGCACAAGCCATCCGCAACGTCGCGGCTGCCGTAGCCGAGGGTAAAACCGACCCGGCCACCTACATGCTCGCCGTCAAATACATACAGGCCCTGACCGACATGTCGTCGGCCAACGGCGCCAAGACGGTCTACATCCCCTACGAGGCCACCGGTGTCCTCTCGTCGGTCGGCTCTATAAAGGAACTATTCAAAAACCAATAACACAATTTGTATCAGACACTTGACTGCATAGCGCTGAAGACAGTCCGCTACAACGACCGTCACGACATCATCAGCGTGTACACGCGTCAGGCCGGACGAGTGTCATTTGCGCTCTCATCCCCCACCGGACGCGAGGGGCGCCGTCGGCGCGCGTTGATGATGCCGTTGGGACGATTTGCGTGCGTAGCCGACCTGCGGCCCGGCCGCGAGATACACACCATGCGAGAGGTCACGGCACACCCATCGCCCGCAGCGGTCGCAACCGACCCCATACGCAGCATCATCGCCCTCTTTGTCACCGATTTGCTCAACTGCGTGCTCACCGAGCCGCTGCCCGACGCAGCCATGTTTGACTACATCGAGCGTGCCGTCGAGCGGCTCCACACCTCGCGGGCGATTGCCAACTATCCCGTCTGCTTTGTCTTCGGCCTGCTGCAGAGCCTCGGCATCGAGCCCGACTACACCGCCTACACCCCCGGCGCATTTCTCGACCTCATCGGGGGAACCTACACCACGATGCCGCCGATGCACGGCAAATGGCTCGACAGCGCCACGTCGGCAGCCGCCGCCAGGCTGCAGCGCATGACATTTGCCAACATGCACTGCTATCGGCTCACACGCGCCGAGCGCAACACCATCCTCGACCGCCAGCTCGAGTATCTGTCGCTCCACCACTCGCGCCTGCAGTCGCTGACCTCGCTCGCCATCCTCCGCGAGCTATAGCGACGCCGCGCCGCCGCGCCGCGGTTGGCAGCCATTATGCCATCCCGGAGAGGCAGTGGCTAACGCCAACTTTTTTTTTGGCGGATTAATACAATCTGTTGTGTAATTGATAAATGTTGCGTAATTTTGCATCGTCGCCGCCGGCGTCATCTCAGAGGAGAACTGCGCGCGGTGACGACATGTTTTTTTTGAAAGCGTTTATCCGCGCTAATTCTTGACGTTCAGAAATTCTCGCAAAATTTCGTTTGGTTGTCAAGGATGGAGCAACGGTAGATGCCCTATTAGTGTAATATCATGCTGTCGGTCGCGGCCTCGTTTGAGGCCGGCCGAGAGCCAATGTTGCATACTAAGGCGTGGGCTTCTGGCGTTGCCGTCTGACAACCAAGGGCAATGCGAGAAGCCTCTGAACGTAGGACGGTGACAGATACAGATTCCTACGCTTTCTTTGTTGACAGACACATAGCCAACGAGGGGATGACCGAGGCGCAAAAAACACAAGACCAATGATTTCATCACTACGCAACAAATTGGGCCTGCGGTTAGCCGGCCTCATTTTGCCGCTGCTAACCTTGCTCCCAATCAACCTCACGGCGCGCGACTTCACCTACACCTACGAGGGACAGACCATCACCTACACCGTCCTCGACGAGGAGGCAAAAACAGTTGAGACACGGGCGGGGGCTTATAAAATTGCGGGAAATTATATCTCCGGAGAATTAATACTACCTGCCCATCCCAAAGATGGCGATGTAGAGTACACTTTGACTATAGTTGGGTATGATGCATTTTATGATTGTAAGTCACTAACGTCAGTGACATTACCCGAGACAGTGACAGGAATTGGAGATTACGCATTTTATGGTTGCGAAGCACTAACTTCTTTGACTATACCGGCATCCGTACACACAATCGGCTACAGAGCTTTTGACTATGCCGGGTTAAAGTTTTTAAGGTATATGGGTCGTGTAACTATCGCGGTCGAAGTGAGCTATAATTGTAGAGTAGTGTGCGAGCCTGCTGATTATGACTACTATGCAAGTATTTACAATACGCCTTCCTGGAGCAAAGTTGTCACAACTAATGCTAAATATTTACTTTATTATAAATCATACATAGCCGGTGTGAAACTGATACTCGAGCCTAACCCATATTATGATGGCAGTGCAAACAATGATGTAACAGTAACGTTTGACGGGAAGGCAGTTGATTTGAAGAGCGAGGGTGAGAGATTGATTAAAGGTCTGAAAATTAGTTCACCCTACGGTGCCATGCTGTCATGGCGTGACAACGCTGGTAAAGAGTGGAATTTTGAGTTACGTTGTCATACAGGTGGTACCGAATTCAGATGTACTGCAAGCGCTACTCCCACTACTGTTACTTTAGAAAGCATCGGATTGGAACCTGTAGATGAGACATTCAATCCGACTGAGATCTACATTAAATTCTATGGTAAAGAATATGCTTATAAAGGAAAGCCGATCACGTTTGACGGACTGATACCGAATAGAACCTATTACTATGATGTATACGCTAAGTATAATGAGAATGATATTTTTGAAGGCAGTAGTGGTAGAAAAACAGAAAAGTGGCCGGTTAAGATGAACAACATTGTCGGGCCGACATCTGCAGAGGTGTTAGCTGATTATGAATTAGAGGGGTTGAAACCTGACAGAGTGTGGTGGACTTATGGTGAGGAAACATTATCAACCTCTGCACGTCTTGATATGGTGACTCTGACGCCTGAAAGTGATTATGAGGTTACTTTCAATATTGAGTGTACAGATATACACAATAATAACAGTAAGCCCATATACAAATTTCCCTACAAATTCACCACATTGGCGCTTGAGCTTGAGACGTTGCAGCCCAAGTGTGTGTCGCCGACATGCGCGATCGTGGCGGCCAAGACCAATATCGCCGACATCGAGCCGATGGTGGGTTTTGAGTGGAAGAAATATGACGCGCCGGCATCATTGATGCCGAGCAGCGGATATGGCGCCGTGTGTGACGGCATGCTGGAGGGATACATCAAGAACCTGCAACCGACATCGTTCTACAACGTGCGTGCGTTCTACGAGTCAGCCGCCGGCACAAAATATTATGGCGAGTGGGTGACTTTTGACCCGAGCGACTTCTCGTTCTTTGAGCCGACGGTGCGCACATATGCCGTGCAGAGCGTGACCGAGACTTCGGCGTCGGTGCGCGGCTACGCATTGGCCGGCACAGATGCCATCAAGAGCCAGGGTTTTGAATACTGGCGTACCAACGGCTGCGCGACACAGAGCCTGACGGCAGTGCCGTCTCAGAGCGACATCACCACCGTCTTGGCGATGGGTCAGGTGATGACCGCAACTTTTGAGAATCTCGCGCCGGGCACGGAGTACACCTATCGCGCTTTTGTCGAGACCGACAACGGCTACAAGTATGGCGAAGAGCAGACCTTTGTCACGACCGCGGTCGACGGCGTGTTTACGGTCGAGGCCGATGCGCCCGAGGTGACCGTCACCGGCTACTACGACCTGACCGGTCGCCGCCACGACACCCCCGTGCACGGCCTCAACATCGTGCTCTACTCTGACGGCACCACCAAGAAGGTGTTTGTCCGCTGAGACTCTAATATTATGTGACATACTTCGCGAGGGCTGATGCCGGTGACGGCGTCAGCCCTCTGTGTGATTATCAGGAGGACGCACGAGCCGTGCGTCCCTACGCCATCCGGGTGACCTGCCGGGAGAATAGAGTCTTTAAGGTCCTTAA
>CAZKYR010000157.1:0-2122 GCA_964557035.1 uncultured Bacteroides sp.
ACGCAATTAATTCGCAGAGTGAAAAATTTTATCCCCACTAATTTTCTACTGAGCCGCTGTAAGACCATTAAATTGTATTTAACATGAATCTAAGAAGCATACTTTTGGTTGGCGCGATCACTATTACGACAACGTATATAAACGCTGAACCAAAAGTACTTGAGTTACCAAATTTCAATTCCGGGAAAGCTGTATGGATGGTACGCGCAGGCGTAAGTTTTAATAGCATGGAAGGCGATTGGAAAGATAATCAAATTGATGCCTGGGAATCAATAAGCAAGCTGCCGCTCTCTTCGAGTTTTCCGACCTCAACAGGATTTAATGCCTCAATTGGTTTTAACAAATCGTTTGGCAATCGCCCTCTATACTGGGGGATGGAATTAGAATTCGGAACACGTGGCTACAAAGCCAACGCCTTATGGTCAAAAACATCAACCTCAAGTTTTGGAGATGTTATCTCGCACACACGTAAACAAAACACAACCCTCTCAGCCTATAATGTTAACTTAACACCCATAACCATAGGCTATAAATATACGTTTCTTTCAAGAATGGCTGTCGATGTTCACGCGAGTGCGTTTGCAGGATTTGACTTCGCAGGTCAATTCAAAACATACAACTATGACTATCAACTTTCTGCCGGAAAACCAAGAGTAAAAGAAAGTACTTCCAAAGTAAACATCAGCGATGCCGACAAATACAGGCGATTTGATGCAGGGTTAAAACTTGGTGTAGGCTATTGGTTTGGACGTATGAACATTGATTTTACATGGCAAAGAGGTTTCGTGAATCTCTTTGACGCCGATGAATCAAGGCAATCTCAGTCGTTTAATCTGCGACTCGGATATGCGTTTTAGCGTAATATTCTTACCTGAATAATAATCCTTTATACCATTTTTTCATTGCATATGAAGGGCCGTTCTATTTCCACACAGCCCTTCATTTTTATAACATCATATTCAGACCCTATATATAGAACGAAAATCCAAATAATTCTCGCATTAATATAGACTCTTAAACATTCAAACTATTTGGGGAAGTTTTGGAAGTCGGAGCCGGCGGGGGCTTGGTACATGCGCAGGCCGAAGTGGGGCAGGATGGCGTAGACGTGGTCGAAGATGTCGCTCTGCAGGGCTTCGTAGCGCTTCCAGTTGGTGCGGTTGGTGAAGAAGTAGAGCTCCAGCGGCAACCCCTGCGCCGTCGGTTGCAACTGACGCACCATCATGAATATGGCAGAATTGTCCTTATCCTTCAGGCGCACCTCGGGGTGATGACTCAGGTAATGCTCCAGGTAGCGACGCAGCAGGGAGATATTCACCGTGTGACCGGCCTTGACCTCACCGAGTCCCTCAAGCCATCCGCGCTCACGAAGGGCCTCTACCCGCTCGTCGTCGAGAAAGCCGATGGTATTCAGGTCAATATTGATGCTGCGGGCCACGCGGCGCGCTCCGGCACGGCGCATGTTCTGGTAATTCTGAAATGAATCGGAGACGAGGGTGTAGGGCGGAATCGTGGTGACGGAATTATCCCAGTTGCGCACCTTCACGGTAGTGAGCTTCACGTCGAGCACCTCGCCGTTAGCCTTGGCCTTGTCAGAAATTATCCAGTCACCCTTATGCAACATGCCGTTGGCCGAGAGCTGCACGCCCGCCACAAGACCCATGATGGTATCCTTGAACACCAACATCAGGATGGCGGCCGATGCACCCAAGGCCGTGAGCACCGCGAAGGGCGACTGACCGAAGAGTATGCTTACGCCGATTATGCAGCCTATGAGAATCATAACCAGCTTGGCCGCCTGCACCAGCACCGAGAGGTTATGCTCGCGGAACATGGCACGGCGGTCGAAGCCCGTATAAAGATTCTGCAGAAAGACATTTACAAGTTTCACGATTGCCCACACGATATAGAACCGTGTGAGCTTGATGAGCCACACCGTCCACCCCTCATGCCCCCGGGCGATTTCGGGCAGCAACCAGGCCATCAGCAGGGCCGGGGCCAGCTGTGAGACAGCCGAGAGGAGTTTGCGGTCAAACAGATCATCATCCCAGTCAGTGGTGGTCTTGCGCGTAATGAGGTGCACAAGCGGCGTCAACACCCTCACGCACACGTAGTAAGACAC
>CAZKYR010000157.1:2222-3821 GCA_964557035.1 uncultured Bacteroides sp.
GTGACGGAGTCAATCAGCGCATGATTGGTGTTGATGTTCATATTCTCATCCTGCGGCAGGAAGCGGAGCGAGAGCTTGTGTTGGCCGGCTGAGAGCTTGGCTGACAGGTGGTTGGATTCGCCCCAGTCATCCCAGTTGGCCACGCCACGCTGCGGGAGCACAACGGTGCCCAACTCGGCATCGTCTACAAACAGAGTGCGAATGGCACACTTGTTCTCCGTGTTCACCGGGCCATTGCCGTTGGCATAGCGCACCACGACCATGTACTCGCCCTGCTCGGGCACCTCAACATCAAATTCTACGGGAGCGGTAGTCTTGTCGGTCTCCACGAAGCCGGCGCCGGTAAAGCCCTTGACCTCGTGACGGGGTGCGTAAGACACCTCCTGCGATGCCACCGTCACGCCCTCGCCGGGCATCTCGACAGTGATGGCGGGATAGGTAACCACCGGCTCGGAGGCAAACGAGGGAATACCGCTGTCTGCCACCCCAATCACCTGATATTCATGCCCCTCTTCGATGGGGAAGGTGGTGGTATTGACCTCGGCAATCGGCTGACCGTCAGCGAGCACAACGTAGTGATTGATGTATTCGATGGGATTCCAGCGGAGAATGTTGCCCTCGCGGCGCACGATGGGGGTCAGCGGCGCCTTTGCGTTGGCCTGATGGTTGACTCCGAGGGGCTTTATGGGCTGATTATCCATGAAGATTTCCACCTTGATATCCCCCTTCGCATTGCCGGGGATGTAGTGGTTCTTCTGCGACTTGCCGTTCACCTTGAAGTCGGCAATCTTGTCGCCGTAGCCATGCACGGTTATGTCGAGCAGAGCGTTGCGGTAGCGGAAATTGCTCAGAGAGCGGGTGGCGCCAAGCGCTTCAGGCACAAAGGGGCGGAACGCGAGCCTGTCCTTCTCATAATCGATACCGAAGAGAATCTTATGCGTCAGCGCAATGTTGCCGCTCAGGCACCAGAGCATGTTTGAGGAATTGAGCTCGGTGGCTATGTCGCCGTTATCGAGATTAAAATTTTCCTTGTTGGTGGCAAACAGGGCAGCCGGACGGATAACGGCTCCGATGGCCTCAAGTGTGCCCTGCTCGTTGCCCGCCTTAGCGCTGGCCAGCGCCCACATGCTGCCCACCCAGGGCCACAGCGCATTGTTGTGATAGGCCGGCATGTCGGCAATCTGCGGATAGAAGATAGCGGTGCCGAAAGGAGTCGTGGGGTTAGAAGCACTTATCTGCCTGGCCCGCTCCGGGTCAGCCACATCCCAGAGAATGGCGAGCGACTCGCCAAGCGTCTCGGCGCGAGGATTAAGTATCAGATTATCACGACCGTACTTATACATGGCGTAATATCCCTTGTCGGCCATCCAAAGCTCCTTGTTCACCGCCTCGGCAATCTCCTTGGAGGTCTGCTCTGCCTCTTTGGCCACCTGCTTGTGGCCCAATTCAGCCGCAATCTCGGCGAGCGCATGCCATGCCTGCGCGTGAACCACAGATGTAGAAAGGGTCTCGGTATTGAAAATATCAGCCGTCTGCATCCACTTGGGGTGGCTCTGCTCGCGCCAGTCGATAAACGAGGTCTCCCCCTTCACAAGCCCC
>CAZKYR010000158.1:0-3369 GCA_964557035.1 uncultured Bacteroides sp.
CAACGGCATAGAGGTCGATCTGAGCGGGCAGGTTACAGCCCGTGTTGACCTCGTCATACATGTTGAGGGGGGCGTTTTGCGAGTAGCGCAGATTGTCTTCGGTGTATGTCTGATATACGCCGGCTGACAAAAACTCCTCGTCGCGGCCGCCGGTGTACACATTTTGTCCTTTCTTGCCCATGATGATGGCCGTGCCTGTGTCCTGGCATACCGGCAGCTGACCCTTGGCGGCCACCTCGGCGTTGCGCAACATGGTCAAGGCCACATACTTATCGTTGGCACTTGCCTCGGGATCGTGCAATATCTTGGCTACCATCTCGTTGTGCTCGCGACGCAGCATGAAGGCGTTATCGTGTGTGGCCTGACGCGCCAGCACGGTCAGCGCCTCGGGGTCTATGCAGAGCATCTTGTGACCCTCAAACTCTTTGACGCTCACATATTTGTCGGTGAGGTGGTAGTATTCGGTAGTGTCCTTTGACAGAGGGAACATCTCTTGGTACTTAAACGGTTTTGTTGCCATGGTCTGTGTTTGTTTTAGTAATTGACTGCAAATATAGCCATTATTCGCCGAATATTGATTAATTTTGCCAACGAAATGAATACTGACGACCTCACAATCGGTTTTGATGCCAAACGCGCCATGAACAACATGACGGGTCTCGGCAACTATTCGCGCCTTGTCATCGAGGTGATGGCCGACACGCTCCGTGATTCGCGCCTGCTCCTCTACGCGCCCCGCGACTCGCACAATCCGCGCCTTGAGCCGATCGTGACCTCGCACGACAATGTCAAGGTCGTCACGCCCGACAGCAGCCTCCCCGGCGCACTGTGGCGCACATGGGGCATCACCCGACAGCTCAGGCGCGACGGTGTCATGCTCTATCACGGCCTCAGCAACGAGTTGCCGCTCAACATCCGACGGTCGGGCATCCCGTCGGTCGTCACCATCCACGATGTCATCTATCGTCGTCTTCCGCGGTGCTACAAAGCTGTCGACAGGGCGATATATGACTACAAATATGGCCGCTCGGCGCGCAACGCCGACCGCGTCATCGCCATCTCCGAGCGCACGCGCGACGACATCATCGAGTATTATGGCGTCGACCCGTCGCGCATCGACGTCGTCTATCAGGCCTGCGACCCGCAGTTTGCCGTCCCGGTAGACGACAAACGGGTACGTGAAGTTCTTGAGCGCTATGGCCTCGCATCACGCCCATACGTCATCGGTGTCGGCACTGTCGAGGAGCGCAAGAACCAGCTGCTCACCCTCAAGGCCCTCAGGACGTTGCCCGATGATGTAGCGCTTGTGCTTGTGGGTCGACGCACCCCCTACGCCGACCTGTTAGACAGCTATGCCGCCTCACACCGCCTCACCGACCGCCTTTTGTGGCTCACTGATGTGCCGTTTGCCGACCTGCCTGCGCTCTATCGCGGAGCAGTCGCCGCCTCCTACCCCTCACGCTACGAGGGGTTCGGCCTCCCCGTCACCGAGGCGCTGTCGGCCGGCACGCCCATCGTGGTGGCCACAGGCTCATGCCTCGAGGAGGCTGCCGGACCGGATGCCCCTGCCGTCAATCCCGACGACCCCGAGGCAATGGCTCATGCGCTCAACAACATCATCCACGACTCACAATATGCCCGCAGACTCATCGAGCAGGGACAGGCACACATCGCCCGTTTCTCCCCGCAAGCGTTTGCACAAGGCATACTCGACACATATAAAAAGACACTCCACGCATGAAAAAACTACTTGTAGTCGGAGCCGGCGGCTTCATCGGCGGTTTCATCGCAGACACCGGACTGGCACGCGGATATGACGTATATGTCACTGTCCGTCAAAGCACTTCGCTGCGCTATCTCTCTGACAACCGCCTCAAAATCATCACGCTCGACTATGACGACGAGGCTCAGATGGCCGGCGCACTGAGAGAAGCACTCCCCGAGGGGGAACGCTGGGACTACATCATCTATAACTTGGGAGCGACAAAATGCGCCAACTTCTTAGACTTCAAGCATATAAACTTTGAGTATCTGCGCACGTTCTGCGAGGTCCTCAAGGCCAACAACCTCGTGCCCGACAAATTCCTCTATATGTCAAGTCTCAGCGCCTTAGGCGCATGGGACGAGAAAGGGGGTACACCCGCCACCACCTCAACCGTGCCCGACCCCAACACCGCCTACGGACTCTCAAAAGTGCAGGCCGAGCAATACCTGATGCACCTCTCAGGCATGCCATTCATAATATTCAGAGCAACAGGCGTCTATGGACCGCATGAGAAAGACTACCTGATGATGATCGAGTCGATCGACCGCCACTTTGACTTTGGCGTCGGCTTCAAGCCCCAGATGCTCACTTTCATATACGTCACCGACCTTGTCGACGCCATGTATGACGCCCTCGCCTCTGACCGCACCGTCGGCCACATCTACAACATCGCCGAGGATCGCGCTTACACACAGGCCGAATTCAGACAGATAGTGGCGCGTGAGCTCCACCGCCGCTTTGTCATCCCCGTGCGGCTGCCGATGTGGGCCGTGTACATCGCATCGTATGCCGCCGAGAAGCTCGCCCGCTGGCAAGGCAAAGCCTCGACCCTCAACCGCGACAAATACAAGATCATGCGCCAACGCAACTGGACCTGCGACATCAGCGATGCCGTCCGCGACTTTGGCTTCACCCCACGCTACCCGCTCGAGCGCGGCATCGCCGCCACCGTCGCCGCCTACCGCGCTCAGTGACGACGCAGGTAGACAAATCCGCAGCCGACAAAGACGAGTAACAGCGCTGTCGGTATAACATACTGTGTGACTGCGGCTGCCATCGGCAACTCTGCAACCAGTCGCGACAGCCCGAGCGTAGCAAACGCCCCCGCAAACATCACCGCTATCAGACGCAGATTATAGGGTATGGGGTGCAGACGCCGCCCCACCAGATATGAGGCCGCCGTCATCGCGCCATAGCAGCATAGCGCCGCCCACGCACAACCCATATACCCGATGCGGGGCACCAACAGGCCGTTGAGGATGAGCGTAATCGCCAGTCCGAAGAGCGAGAACCATGTCCCCCAGATGGTGCGGTCGGTGAGCTTGTACCACAGCGACAGGTTGAAAAAGATGCCAAACAACAGCTCGGCCATCATCACCACAGGCACCACACGCAACCCCTCAAAATAGGCCGGCGAAATAAAGTAGCGGATGACGGGGAGGTAGATCATCACACCGATGAAGATGGTGAGGCTAAAGAGTATAAACCAATTCATGGCCGTCGTGTAGGCTCGCGTCTTGCCATGACCCGCCTCCTTGTTTTGCGCAAAGATAAACGGCTCGTATGCAAACCTGAATGCCTGGATAAACATCACCATCACTATC